>JBAVRC010000347.1:0-2613 GCA_049694615.1 Thermosynechococcaceae cyanobacterium
CCCAGTCCTCACCAGCCAGCGCGATCGCTAAATCCATGCACTAGGAGATCGCCAGCTCAACTCAGATCAGAACAAGTCCAGGGATTTCCAAAGGCGATAGGCCACCAGAATACCTGCAATCCCACCAACAACGCTGAACAAGACTGAAGCCATCGCCCCGCCCCCCCAGAGATTAGGAATATAGCTTCCGAGGGTTGACCCCAGAAATGCGCCGATGCCGATAATCAGCTTACTCAACGAATCTTCCCCTATCGCAATACACCCTTGGGTTAGCCTACCCAACGGTAAAACCAGGCTCTACTTCAAAGTAAGGGTTTGGAGTAGAGCCATCCCAGACCAGCGAACCTGATCGCGGCCCCTATCCTGAAATGACAGCGCAATTCAGTTTGTGTCAAAATATTGGTAGTTATTAATATTTGCCGACATTTTGACATATTAACCACCCGATGTCTCAGTCCAAAGTCCAGCAAGTCCTAGCCCTTGCCCGTAAAACAGGCGTACTCCGCTCCAAGGATGCAGAAACCTACGGAATCCATCGCGAGTATCTCCGCAGACTGGAACAGCAAGGACTGCTTATTCGTTCAGCGCGAGGGATCTATACCCTGCTCGAAAACAATGTGACCGAACATCATAGTCTAGTTGAAGCCAGCCAACGTGTTCCCCACGGCATCGTTTGTCTTCTATCTGCACTGCGCTTCCATCAAATCACCACTCAAGCGCCCTTTGAGGTTTGGCTGGCTATTCATGGCAAAGCCCATCTCCCCAGAGAGGCTCTACTACCGCTCCATATTGTTTATATGTCCGGCAATGCCTTCCAATCCGGCATTGAAACCCATCGACTGGAGGGAATTCCAGTGCAGATTTATAGCCTGCCTAAAACCGTTGCCGATTGCTTCAAGTACCGCAACAAAATTGGTCTAGACGTTGCCCTCGAAGCCCTCCGGGAAAGTTGGCGCGATCGCTGCTGCACAATGGACGAACTCTGGCACTATGCCAAAATTTGTCGCGTGAACAACGTCATGCGTCCCTACCTAGAGTCTCTCGTATGAGCCAAGAACCGCCTCAGAATCTGGCAGCCTCTGTGCGTCAACGACTGCTAAACGTCGCCCAGGCGCAACAGGAAGATTTTCAGAACGTGCTCACTCGTTATGCATTGGAACGGTGTCTCTATCGCCTAGACCAATCCGAGCATCGGGACAGATTTGTTCTCAAAGGTGCCCTGTTGTTTACCCTGTGGGGCAACGCGCCTCACCGACCAACGCGAGATTTAGACCTACTGTGTCAAGGCAATAACGCGATCACCCATTTAGAACAGGTGTTTCGGGAAATCTGCCAGACTCCAGTTCAAGACGATGGACTAGATTTCAAAGCAGAATCCGTGCGAGGCCAGCAAATTAAAGAAGCGCAAGAATACGAAGGTGTGCGGATTAAGCTGAACACCTTTTTGACAGGTACTCCAACCCGCATCGATCTTCAGGTTGATATTGGGTTTGGGGATACCGTCACCCCACAGGCTAAAGTTGCACAATTTCCCACCATTCTTGCAGGATTTCCAGCCCCTTCCTTGAAGACTTATCCAGCAGAAACCGTTATTGCTGAAAAGTTTCAGGCAATGGCGATTCTGGGAATTGCCAACAGTCGGATGAAAGATTTCTACGACATCTGGTATTTGTCTCAACATTTCGAGTTCGATGGCATCGCCCTGGGCCAAGCCATCCAAGCCACTTTCGACAGACGAAGAACCCCGTTGCCAGAAAAGCTTCCCCTGGCTTTATCCGCCGAATTTTCTGAAGATGCGGCTAAACAGGCTCAATGGAACGCCTTTATCCGCAAGGCCAAACTCAAAGCTGGCCAGACATCCCTTGGGGAAGTCATCGCTGTGCTTCGGGATTTTCTCATGCCACCTGTACAAGCGGTCAGGCATGGAAGGAGGTTTGAGCTAATCTGGCAACCGGGTGGCTTCTGGCAACCTACCAAACTTTAATCGGCAGTCTCTATACAGGGGATAGATTTTTCTCCCTAACTGCCTGAACTTTTTTGAACTGGGCGATCGCAACGCCCTCGGCATCGTAAAAACTGCCCGACTGCCTTAGCTCGAATCCCCCCAATAATAGCCCCAGCCAAATCTTCACCCGCGATAGATTCACCCCCTCCAGCATCTCGACAAAAACGACTTCATTTGCCTGCTGCACCATGAGCCATTGCCGAATCGCCTCAACCCATGCCGCCACATCCTCATCGTATTCCAACCGTTGGATAGCCTCTTCCGTCTCAGCCTCTTCCTCTACCGCCATCGACAACGCCTCTTCTTTGGTCACCACCTCAGCCACCGACTCCCCTTCATGCTCAACCGTAGACCTAGAGCGAGTCCGATACTTCGGTTGACGCACCAGGTCCGAGATATCCAGAAACATCGTCTTTTGTACTAACCCCGCCAGAAAATCGTCTTCCGGGATCGGGCCATTCGTATTGTGTAAATCCTGCCACTCTCCCCACATCAAATCTGCCCGACGCTGGCAGACCTCCGCCAAATCGCACAGCGCCTGCCCCGCCACCTGTAGCTGCATCTCCCGCGATAGCCCTAGCAACTCCGGTTCCAACGCATTCCAAAGC
>JBAVRC010000348.1:0-11448 GCA_049694615.1 Thermosynechococcaceae cyanobacterium
GGGGAGCATGTCAGGTTTTACTTGGGCACCCGTGTACATTTGCTACGGCAATAATAACCGCACCAATATGTTGCGTATTCCCCTAGCGGGCGGACGGGTCGAATGTCGAGCAGCGGATATTGCGTGCAATCCCTATCTCGGTGCGGCTATGATTTTGGCAGCGGGACTGGAAGGCATTCGCGAACACCTCGATCCGGGTGAACCCCATACAGAAAATATGTACACACACTCCCTGGCTGAACTGGCCCAGATGGGAATACATTGTCTGCCCCGTCATTTGGACGAGGCGATCGCCGCTTTTGCTGCCGACCCCTTGAGCGAAAAAGTTATGGGACCCTTAATGTTCCAAACCTTTGTCGAATTCAAAACCCAGGAATGGGTAGACTACCATACCCACATTTCAGACTGGGAACTCCAACGCTATTTGAAATTTTTCTAGACCCAAACCCCATTGAACGAGGACTCCTCCGTGACTGATTCTGACCTGTCTGCACCAGTGTCGCGCACCTATCGCTATTTACAACCGTCCGTTTTTTGGAGCATTCGTCAGGAATTTCCAAAATCGCTCTCCGTCCTCCTGGTGCTGGTCTCTCTCATTGCCCCGCTCCTCATCTGGACCTTCATCAGTCATCTGGGGTGGGTGCCACCCATCTTTTTGCCGACGCCCGAAGCGGTGGTGACAGCGGGTATCCAAATGTTTACCGAAAATGACCTGCTCACCGATGTCATCATCAGTAGTCTGCGGGTGCTGGCCGGATTTGTGGCAGCGGCGGTTGTGGGGGTGCCGATGGGTTTGGCGATGGGCACGTTTTCCAGCTTTGATAGCTTGTTAGCCCCCATTGTCGGCACGGTTCGGTATATGCCCGTCACCGCTTTTGTCCCTCTCATTGTTATTTGGTTAGGGTTAGGAGAAGCGTCCAAAATTCTGATCATCATGTTGGGAGTGGTGTTGTATAACGCCCTCATGGTGGCCGATTCCGTTAAATTTATCCCCAATGAAATGATTAACGTGGCCTATACCTTGGGTGCGACGCGACGGGATGTGGTATTTAAGGTGATTATTCCGGCGGTGTTCCCTAGTGTTCTCGATACGTTGCGGGTCAATATTTCGGGGGCTTGGAATTTTCTGGTGATTGCCGAATTGGTGGCAGCACAAAGTGGACTTGGATTTAAAATTATTCAAGCTCAGCGCTTTTTGCAAACCGATAAGGTGCTGTTTTGTATTGCCATTATTGGCGTCATCGGGTTGGTCATCGACTACGGCTTGAAATGGCTGTCGAAACGCTTGACGCCTTGGGCCGATCAAATTCGACACTGAGATTCGCTCATGCAGCTCATAGGGATGTCCTTCAAGGCGTGAGTCAGCATCACGGGCAGCGGTCCACAGATGAGTCTCACCACAGTCCTTTGCCGCGTTTTCCATTGGGCAAAATGGTGGTCCAGTTCATATGGGCCAAACTGAGTTGCGAAGTCGTTAGGGTTGCGCCCGTCAGGTTTGCACCGCACAAATTTGTCCCTCGCAAATTGGCATTGCTGAGATAGGCATTGCTTAAATCTGCGCCGCGTAAATCTGCCCCTTCTAAGTCGGCATAGCTGAGATACGCTTCCTGTAACGTGGCATTGCGCAAATTGGTACCCACCAAACTGGCCTTGCCTAAATTGGATCGATTGAGATCGGCTCCCCGCAGGTCGGCATTTTGCAACTGGGCTTCATGGAAATTGATATCGGGGAACTGTCCCCGAGGCAGTGATAAATTGCTTAAGTCATGGCCACTAAAGTCCCGTTTGCCTTGAATCACATACTGTTGCAAAGTTTGTGCAGTGAGCTTCGGCACGCTTTTGCGCGCCGTAGATCCCATGGTGTCGGAGGCAGAGGTCGGGCTACTGGTCGCACGAACGGTCGTCGATTTTCGGGCGGCAATTCGCGAAAACGAATCTGCCAACGGATCCTGTGCACCGCTCCGGGCTGGCGGACGCTGGTTCCGCACCGGAACGTTTCCGGTCGCAGGGCGCGGCGCTGAGCGCAGCGAACTGGTTGACAAGGTTGATGGGGTGCCTGGGGATGTATTGATCGCATCGGATAAGGCTTGGTTATCTTCTAGGGCTTGTAAAACGGCCTGAGCACTGGGATAGCGATCGCGCAGCGAGACTTCCAGCATCTTTTCCAGCAGCCGCTGAAATCGAGGACTGAGCTGTACTTGTTCACGCCAATTCAGTTCCCCGGTGGACTGGTTATAGTTCAAATCCTTGGGCGACTTACCCGTTAGCAGGTAAACGCATGTAATCCCTAGGCTATAGACATCGCTGGCATAAACCGGTCGCATCGCCATTTGCTCCGGCGGTGCAAACCCCGGTGTTCCCACGGCAAAAGAGGTTAAGGTCGTCAGGTCCGGGTTGTTGGCTGCCGTCTGACTCACCTGATCTTTAACCGCGCCAAAGTCGATCAACACCAGTTTTTTGTCGAAATTCCGCCGAATAATGTTGGCTGGCTTAATATCGCGGTGAATCACCTGCTGTTCGTGCAGGTAGTTCAAAATGGGCAAAACTTCCCGTAACACCTCTTTCACCATCGGTTCGTCAAAGGGTCCAGAGCGCCTTACCTCTTGCTGTAAGGTTGCCCCATTGACATATTCCTGGATTAAATAAAACTCATGCTCCAGTTCAAAGTAGTCCAAAAGCCGGGGTAGTTGGGGATGATTGCCAATTTTGCCTAAGGTCGCTGCTTCTCGTTGAAAGAGTTCACGGGACATTTCGAGGATGTGGGCTGCACTTAACACTGGACGCAACTGCTTGATAACACAGGAGGGTTGTCCCGGCAATCCTTCATCGACTGACAAAAATGTCGTCGCAAACCCGCCCCGCCCCAAAATACGACTCGCCCGATAGCGATCGCGTAAAAGCAAAGGAGAACTGCACGCCTGACAAATCGTGGCATTCGGCGGGTTGTTCGGACTATTACAGTTCGGATTCATGCAGTAGCTCATGCAGCATGGCTCAGATAAGTGGGGTAAACAGGGTTCTCCCGACGATCATGGGGATTTCGTCGTTGCGTGTTCAACAGACAGCGTTTTAGGGGCTTTTCACGTTTGCTTACCGGAAAAATATCTAGCTGAGAACCTAGGCTAATCAATTGTGCCCTTTTTCCTATCGTAAATGCTCTATTGCGCGCTGGAATGTTCATACTAAGACTACATTGCTGCACCTGATACGTTGTCCCAACCCCCCGCCATGAAAGTATTGCAACATACCTCTGCACGCCTTGCGATCCAAGAGCGACTACTCGGAATCTGGCTGTTGAGCTTGGGAACGGTCTTAACGGGCATGTTTATGTTCTTTTTATTTGAACCTCCTGTCGATTGGATTGGAGCTGCGTTGATTGCCTTGGGCGGAACCTTTGCAGTTTCTTCGCCCACTGAAACGTTGACATTTGACAAAACGACGGGCCACTTGACCCTTCATCGACAACGACTGCTCGGTCAACAAACCCTACGATATCCCATGTCTGAGGTGGTTGTTGTAAAAACAGAGGCGGTTGATGTACTGGGATCCCGATTCTATCGCGTTTATCTCCAAATGATGTCTGGGGAATCCATTTTAATCACCCGAACCCTCAGTACAGATTGGCCACAACAGCAAATGATCCTGCGGCATATTCGCGGCTTTCTCAACCATGCAGCCATGCCCCCTACCCTCGCCTACAATGACAGCAGCGGGCTAGCTCGGTAACGCAATGGACAACTTTCGAGGTTGTCTGCTCCTAACGCTTAGCGATTTGCGCCAAATGTCCTAAATCTAAACTGAGTTGGCACGGTCCAAAAGAAAGTCGATGTTGCCCCGACGGTCCTAACTGTTGCAATGCATCCCGATGGGCATGACTGCCATACCCTTTATTTTTCGCCAACCCATAGCCGGGATAGCGACGATCCAACCGCATCAACAGGCGATCGCGCCAGACTTTGGCCAGAATACTGGCCGCAGCGATTGCAGGTTCCGTTTGGTCGCCCTTAATGATGGTGCGTTGGGGCAGGGCAAAGGCCGGAATGGGACGATTGCCATCAATCAGGCAAAGATCCGGTTGTATCGATAGATGCGTAATGGCACGGCGCATGGCGCATAAACTAGCCTGGAGAATATTGATTCGATCGATTTCGCGGGCTGTTGCCCACCCAATCCGGCAGTCCGTTGCATGATGTTTAATGATTTCATAAAGAATCGCGCGATGCTTCGCAGAAAGCTGTTTACTATCCTTAACCCCCTCCGCGATCAGATGGTCAGTCGCAATGGGCGACAAAATGACAGCGGCGGCGACAACGGGGCCAAAGAGCGCCCCCCGGCCCACTTCATCAACCCCCGCAATCTGTGGAAAATCTTCACGCGTCATAGGAGCACATCTACCATGTCTAGCTCAACCCAACAACTCCTCAAAATATTAATTGGTGCTGCATGGCTGGACGGCAAAATCCAGCCGGAGGAACAAGCCTACTTGCAGCGGGTGGCGCAGCAAAAGGGACTCCTGGATGACCCGGACTTAAAACCATGGCTCTATGGCTTGCGAGCTGTTTCCACGGACGAATGCTACCGCTGGCTGGATGAATACTTAGGCCAGCATCCGACACCACAAGACTGTCAGGAATTGCTCGAAGACATCAGCGGTCTGATCTACAGCGATGGCGACGTAGACAGTGCCGAAGCCCAGTTTTTAATGCAAATTCAAGACATGGAAGCCCAGGAACTCTCCCCGACCAAGTTACACCAAACCCTGACCCAATCCATCCAAAAGCTGTATCGGCGCTGGGTGAGCCAATAGACGCCCATGGGTTGGGATCTTAGAGCACAATGGCACCTTGCCGCAAAATGGACCAACCCTGACCGGTCCATTGCGCCACGGTAGACGGAACGCGATCGCCCTCTGGGGGTAACTGCCACAGCGCAGCAGTAGGGGTCAGGACCGTGGGAAACTCGGCGGCGATCGCTGCCAGATCTTCCAAGGGCGGTTGGTCTGAACGGTTGAGACTGGTGGTGGCCAACGGTCCAGTTTGACGCAAAATGTCCTGGGCCAAGGGCCAGTTCGGCACCCGCAAACCAATGGTGGTGGGGTTATCGGGGTTAACGGCTTTGGGGAGGCGATCGCTCGCGGGCAAGACCAGGGTGATTGCTCCTGGCCAGTATTGATGGGCCACCCTCTCCCAAATCCATTGGGCCGCAGGATTTCCCTGTACAAAGGGCCAGAGATCGGCAGGGGTTGCCCCCATCAAGATCAGCGGTTTTTGGGATGATCGCTGTTTGGCCGCATAAATTGCTGCTGCTGCCGTGGGCTGGGCGGCAAGGGCCGGAACCGTATCCGTCGGAAAGCCGATTAACCGACCGGACTGGACGCCAGCCACCAAATCGCGCAAAGAGACTTGTGGCATAGCAGACTAGACGGACGCAAAGGCCGTTGACAAGTTGGCAAAGTCTTGGGCAGCTTGGGTCAAGGCCACTTGCACCTGAGCAACAGGCAGACTGCCCAGTTCTTCAGAGGTCACCACACCGGAATCCGCTGCACTGGCGATGCGAAGCCGTATATTCAAGCTCTCGGACTCTACCTCCTTGGCCCCAATCACCGCCATCACCGGAATCTTGTCCTTTTCGGCATTGCGGATTTTTTTGCTGAGGCGATCGCCCCCCGCATCCACTTCAAACCGCAAGCCTTGGGCCACATACTCTGCTGCAACCTTCTGGGCAAAGGGCACTTGCTCCTCGCTCACGGTGAGTAAACGTCCCTGGACAGGCGCGAGCCAGAAGGGGAAATTCCCGGCATATTGTTCAATCAAAATCCCCACCAGTCGCTCCAGGGATCCAAAGGGGGCGCGGTGAATCATAATCGGGCGCTTGCGCACGCCATCTTCGGCCACGTATTCCAGGCCAAACCGCTCCGGTAGGTTGTAGTCCACCTGCACGGTCCCCAGTTGCCATTCCCGTTCCAATACATCCTGGAAAATAAAGTCGAGTTTGGGGCCGTAAAAGGCGGCTTCGCCAATGCCCTCAAAGTGATCCATGCCCAGGGTTTCCACCGCACGGCGAATGGCGGTTTGTGCCTTTTCCCAGGCGTCGTCGCTGCCGATATATTTATCGGAGGCCGGGTCGCGGAAGCTCAGACGGGCACGGAAATTTTTAAGCTGGAGTTTGTCAAACACCGAGAGAATTAAATCCACCACCTTGAGGAATTCGTCATCCAGTTGCTCTGGGGTGACGAACAGGTGAGAGTCATCCACCGTAAAGCCCCGCACCCGCGTCAGTCCGCCCAACTCCCCGGATTGTTCGTAGCGATAGACTGTCCCGAATTCCGCTAACCGCATGGGCAACTCCCGATAGGAGCGCAGTTCGCTTTGGTAAATTTGAATGTGGAAAGGACAATTCATGGGTTTCATGACAAAGCCCTGTTCCGCGAGGCGATCGCCCTCGTTCTCGCTCATGAGGGGGAACATATCCTCGTGGTACTTCTGCCAGTGCCCGGAGGTTTTGAACAAATCCACCCGCGCAATATGGGGCGTCACCACGGGCAAATAACCGCGTTTAATTTGCTCCTGTTTTAAAAAATCCTCCAGAATAAACCGCAGGGTAGTGCCTTTGGGCGTCCACAGCGGCAACCCCGGACCCACAAGGTCCGAAAAAATAAAGAGTCCCAGTTCTTTACCCAACTTGCGATGGTCGCGGCGCAGGGCTTCTTCCTTGCGGCGTTTGTACTCGGCCAATTGTGCCGGTGTTTCCCAAGCCGTGCCATAGATGCGCTGGAGTTGGGCCTTAGTTTCGTCCCCGCGCCAGTAAGCTCCAGCCACACTTTCCAGTTCAATGGCTTTGGGGTTGAGTTCAGCGGTGGAGTCTAGGTGGGGTCCAGCACACAAATCCCACCATGCGTCACCCAAGTGATAGAGGGTAATAGGGTCTTCCAGCCCCGCCAAAATTTCCAGTTTGTAGGGTTCATTGAGGGCTTCGATTCGACGCTGGGCTTCCTGGCGCGACACCTCCTCGCGGACCACGGGCAACTTCCGGTTAATGATCTTGATCATTTCCTTTTTGATAGCCTTCAAGTCCTCTTCCGTAAAAGGCTTGGGGCTATCGAAGTCGTAATAAAATCCGGTCTCGATCCAAGGCCCAATGGTCACCTGCGTGCCTGGAAAGAGGGTTTGGACTGCCATGGCCATCACATGGGACGTGGTATGGCGAATGCGCTTCAGACGGTCTGACTCGCTGGTTTTGGGCAGGTTAATTTTCTCGGGTGGAAAGTCAGATGGTTCAGCAGCAGACATCGGCGACCTTAGGTGGAGATAAAGTATGGACGAAAGCAATCTGATCCCATTTTATCCGAGACGCAAGGACTATGGACAACGGTACAGTAAGCTAGACCCGTTCTGAAGGGCGGCTCTGATTCATAGCGCTTTATACCACACCCCTTGATGCGCCCCTTGTCCAAGGCAGATCTTTCTAGAGAATGCTACTATTTTTAATAGTGCTTCTCGCATTTATAAAGAGTTTATTATTCAAGACGGGGATGAACTTTTGAGCAATCTGCAACGATTAAATCTCAAGGGATTTAAGTCTATTAAAACAATGGACCTTGAGATACGCCCCTTAAATATCTTGATCGGAGCAAACGGAGCGGGCAAGAGTAACCTGATCTCGTTTTTTAAGATGCTTAACGAGATGATGGCTGGTCGGCTTCAACAATATATTGGAACTTCAGGACGAGCGCAATCCCTTTTGCATTTTGGCCCCAAAATTACACCACAAATAGAAGCAAAACTTGACTTTAAGGTCGATGGTGGATTAGATAGTTACACTCTACGATTATTCCACGCTGCTGGCGATACACTAATTTTTGCAGAAGAAACCTTAAGTTTTCAATCAAATTCTCGTCAAAGACCAAGAATTAATTCGTTAGGTGCAGGACATCAGGAGACTCGAATCAACGATTCAGCTAAAAGAGGCACCCAAACAGCCAAAGCACTCCAATATTTATTGAATCGTTGTCGAGTTTACCATTTTCATGATACATCTTCAACAGCAGGTGTTCGTCAATCCTGCTATGCTTATGACAATCGGTGGTTAATGCCAGATGCCGGAAACCTAGCTGCATTACTACTACGATTTCAGCAAGAAAATGATGGTAAGACATATCAGCTTATTGTTGGAGCTATTCGCCTCATCGCACCGTTTTTTGACGATTTTGATCTTCAACCTGATATGTCTAATCGTATTATTCTAAATTGGCGAGAAAAAGGATCAGATAGAGTTTTTGGACCACATCAATTTTCAGATGGGACTTTACGTGCCATATGTCTTGCTACATTGCTCTTGCAACCTGAGAATGAATTACCGGAACTCATTGTTGTCGATGAGCCAGAACTAGGACTTCATCCCTATGCCCTCAATGTCGTAGCTGCCTTATTCAGTAAAGTGTCGCGCCATACACAAGTTCTTATCAGTACCCAATCAAGTTCTTTCCTAGATAACTTTGAACCTCAGGATGTAATCGCAGTGAACCGAGAGGGACAGGAAACCATATTCAAGCGACTAAATGCTACAGAATTAGATGATTGGCTAGAGGAATACAGTTTAGGAGAAGTTTGGGAAAAAAATATTATTGGGGGAGGTCCGCATTAATGGCGCGCCTCTACCTATTTGCTGAAGGGCAAACTGAACAAACATTTGCAGATATCTTGATAAAGCCACACTTAAGTCAACATCAAGTATTTATGAACAACCCAGTACTGATTGCTCATGCAAGAAAGAAAGGTAGAGTTCATCGAGGCGGTGGTCGCAATTATGAACCAATGAAAAATGATATCTTACGTTTTCTCAAACAGGAGAAAGCAAGAGATGTATTCTTTACCACTATGATTGATTTATATGCTATTCATCCTGACTTTCCAGGTTTGGATGAATCTAAGATGCTAAGCCAAGATCCCATGAATCGGGTCCGATTTCTAGAGGAACGTTTTTCTGCGGATATTGGGGATCACCGATTTATCCCATATATTCAATTGCATGAATATGAGGCGTATCTTTTTTCTGACCCAACGTGTTTTGAATACTTTTATTCTGATTGTGCAACAGAGATTAAAGCTCTTCAATCAATTTTAGATCAATATCAAACACCTGAGCTCATTAATGATGGACAACATACAGCTCCTAGCAAACGTATCATCGCACAGTTTCCTGGTTACAGAAATGCAAAGGCCGTTGATGGCCCACAGTTAGCTGAACGGATTGGATTACAAATCATTCGGAGTAAATGTCCTCACTTCGACGAATGGCTGACTCGACTGGAAGCATTGAATCAAAAATGAATGGATGACCTCAACATACCGATTTATGGGGAGGGCAGTACATCTGTAGGGGCGCACAGCCATGTGCCCCTACGCAACGTCGTGATGGATTTATATGAAAAACGCTCTAATTTCGTTGCTATCTCTGGCTTTAGCGCAATACCCCAAGATGGACGCCCATCAGCGCCAAGGCAGTAACCCCCCCGGAGATGGCAAAGGCATTTCGGGTGCTTGGGGTAATACGAGCCTCCTCACGTTCGTCCTCGGTTTTGGCCCCCGCGAACCGTCGTTGTTTAAGCCGAAAATAAATGGCCTGAGAGGCCACCAATAGTCCTAAAGGGATCAGTCCCCACCGACTGGCGATCGCCAAACCCACACCGCTCAAGATCGTCAAAATCCCACCCAACCAGAGAAAACGGGTGACCAATGGGTCTTCTCGTTCTTGGGTGAGTTGTTCCAGGACCACATCCATAAACCTGGATTGGCGTGCTTGCCGCAGCGTAAAAGCACCCCCCATGATCCAAAATAAGCCAAACAGGCGCAGTGCCCATTCCAAAAGAAACATCCATCCCATTGGGGTCATCCTCAAATGAACCTGGCGAGTGGGCACAAAGTCTTGCAGACGTCCGTCTAAATCAATGAGCCATTTCCTGTGACGGTTCGCCGGGACGTGCCAAAATGGTCCGTCTCGTCGCAAAGTCCAATCAAAACATTAAAATTGTAGCTAGACTTGCGTTATCTTTCGTGGTTTGTGAGTTCCTTGGGGTATGGGACGATGTTCGCTAGACACAGTTTTTGATGGAAATAGGGTTGCGCTGGCCCTTGGATGGGAATGCTGAAATTAAAAACGTTCTGAGGGTAAGTAGTGTCTGAATCTAGGCGATGGCATAGCGGGCCAGTCGCTGGAGATCCATCTCGGAATGGGGGGTGCAACTGATCTTTTCTTCACTTGAGGCAAACAGCCATGAAAAAATTCGCAACGGTTTTTGGGACTAGTCTTTTTGTTGTGTCCGGTACGCTCTTACCTTTGCAAGCGATGGCATACCCCAAAACGGCTGAGCCGTCTGGGACATCGGCACCCGTTTTCTCTGGCCGCTCAGCCACGATGGCTGAACGCATGGCTATCTATGAAGATTGTGTTCGGAGCAATGCCAATATCAGAGATGCAGACTTCAAGACGGTCAATAAGTTTTGCTCTTGTGTTTCTGATCAAACCATACAAGGTAACAACGGTGGTCTAAGCAATTGTGCCTCTGGTGGCGACAGCGGTAGCACTTTAGGCATCATTGGTGAGGTTGCCCCCAGTGTGATCATGGGGGTCGTGCAAGGATTAGCCACCCGCCAAAGCACGACCAGCGATGGCTCCAGCGGTGGAATTCTTGACAAACTGGGTGGCCTGCTGGGCGGTGGCGGTTTGCTAGGCGATGGCGGCGGGTTGCTGGGCGGCAGTGGTGGATTTAATATCAAGGATCTTCTCAAAAACCGTCTTTAGACCCATGGCTTGACAGTACAGGTTCATCCCCAACCTACCCTTGGGGGGCATCCCATGACGGTTTGCCCCCCTAAGGGAGAGCAGATTCAGCCTTTTGGCGAAGGGTTACTATCCGTTTAGCGATCGCCCCTACCAAGTTATTTGAGCTGCTGAATTTCCTCTACCGTTAGTCCAGTTTTCTGGGCGATCAAGTCTACTTCCAGCACATCGAGCAACTGATGGGCAATCCGGATCCGAGCTTGGCGATCGCCTTCTTGGATGCCCTGCTGAATCCCTTGCTGAAGTCCTTGTTGCTGAGCTTTAAGGATGGCATTACGGTTGTCATGTAACCTACCGTTACAAGTCAGATTCGCTTGTACAGCAAGAATGTTGCTGAATTTAACGGTTGCCATACTTCAGCCGCGTTGTACTAGGCTGTGGCTTGGTCGGATGGTTGCGGCGGGATAACCGATGGGCGAAGCAGCTTGGGTAGCAACAACCCAGACTGGGCCTTGTATTGCTCGAACTCAGGATACCGAGACAACGATGTGTCTTTTTGGCGCATCCCAGGCCAAAAAACAGCCACGGCAAACCCAACCAAAATGCCCCATGGAATCCAGTGCATGGACAGCAACGCAAAACTACCGTAAATCAGCAGTTCCCCTAAAT
>JBAVRC010000349.1:0-6330 GCA_049694615.1 Thermosynechococcaceae cyanobacterium
GCTTCAACCCAAGGGCGATCGCAGGGCAACACCGCTAATCCATTGGTCTGGGCCAGATTGATGAGATTTCCGGAACTATGACTCCCCCCAGAGAGGGCAAATTCCCAAGTTCCATCCGGCAGAAGCAACAGTTGTCCCCAGAGGTAGGTTTCGCGTTTCCCATCGGACTTTAGCGTCTGGCATGACCTTGCCCGGATAAAGGTGGGTCCCCAAGCCTTGGTCTGTCCGGCCAACTTGCGCAGCGCAGGTTGCACAAAGCGCCAGAAACTGACCAACGCCGAAACCGGATTCCCCGGCAACCCAAAGTACAAAATCGGGCGATCGCACCCTGGATCGGGGTGGGGAAAAGTCGAAACGGTTAAAGGTTTACCCGGTTTCACGGCAACCGCTTGAATATGCAGCGTTCCGCCCAGTTCTTGCAGGATCTCGTCCACGTAATCGTAGTCGCCCACGGAAACGCCCCCGGACGAAATCACTAAATCCGACTGGGCGATCGCCGTTTGGATGGCTGCTTTGAGATCCGAAGGTCGATCCGGGACAATCCCCAGCCGATGTACCTTAGCCCCCGTTTGCTGCACCAACGCAGCCAGAGCTGGTTGGTTAGAATCGACGATTTGGCCCAATTGCAACGATTGGTCCGGCGAAATTAATTCATTCCCAGTTGAGAGCAAACTGACCACGGGCTGACGATAGACCGGAATCGAAGGGCATTGCGCCGTCGCCAAAATTGCAATTTCCGGGGCATTGAGACGAGTCCCGCAGGCCAACAACATTGACCCCGCCCGGTAATAGTCTCCCCTAGGTCGCACCCAAGCGCCTGGATCCGGACATTCTGCGATCGACACGCGATCGCCCTCTCGTTGCGTATGCTCCTGGATCACAATGGCATCAGCCCCGGCGGGCAACATGGCACCGGTGAAAATACGCGCCGCTTGGCCCGGTTCCAGGGATTGGGCTGGGCAATACCCAGCGGGGATTTCCTCAACCACCGTCAACGCCACCGGACAATCCGGGCGGCAATCGGCTAAATCGGCAGATCGGACGGCATAGCCATCCATCGCTGAGTTGTCCCAGTAGGGATAATCCAAATCGCTCTGTACTGCTGCGGCCAAAAGACGACCTTGGGCAGCCTCTAGTGAGACCCATTCGCGATCGCACTGGGAATCAAGCGTCTGGACCAGTTGCAGAATAATTGTTTCGGCCTGTTGAACAGATAGCATAGAATGATTTTAATTGACAGGGATAGTCTAATTCCCAATGAACCGAAGAGATGATCTGGGCGAACCCTTGCCCATGAGAGAGGGGAAGAGGTTGTCAATCTGGATCTAGTCTGAATCAGCGATGATATCAAGGGGTTGATTGTTAAGTAGGTTGGCCTAGATAAACCGAACTTTCACAAGGAGGGCACAGTTGACCCAAACCCATATAGGTCAGGCATTTCATCCCAGTTAGGATAGTTCGGCTTTTCAACCCGCACCTACTTACTAGAAACTTGGTATAAATTTAACGAGAGACGCATAAGTATTAATTAATATATCATACATTAAAACAAAGTACATGAAATTGAATGGAATTTGGCAAGGCTTAGCATCGTTTGGGACTGGATTTTTAATCAGCAGTTTAATCTTTAAGGACATCCCAAAAACGTTGGCCGCAAGTTCTATTACAGCTTCAGCGTCTGTTGCTCTGGAGTCTTTAATTCCACGACTAAAAAAATCAAAATCCGAAGACAACTCTGATCAGTCAACTTCAGAAGAAAATCTGATTGATGAATCGGTTGCTATATATTGGGATCTGGAAAATATTGGTGTATCAGTTGACTATACCGTTGAATCTTTGGTGAGTTCAATCCATGATTACGCGCAACAGCAAGGACACCTTCGGCTCAAAAAGGTTTATGCCAACTGGAAAGTTGTGCCTCGGCAGGTAGGTCATAAACTAACGGAACTGGGCTTCGATCAGGTTCAAGTTTCCATGGGTAAACAAAACAGTGTTGATGTCAAACTCGCGGTTGATTGTTTATCCGCAGCCCAGGAAATGACCCACTTAGATCACTTTATTTTGGTGTCTGCCGACAAAGACTTTATTTCACTCATTCATCGCCTCAAATCCCTCAAGAAAAAGGTGACGGTGATTGCATATTCTAATAGCGTCAGTAATGCATTGCGGAACGGGGCCGATGTTTTTGTCCCTCTGGATGAATTAAAAGAACCCCAAGCGATCGCCGCTGCCAACCGCAAAATGCCACCCCCGGAGAATGCGATTAGCTACGATCAGGCGATCGCCTACTTAAAACAGGCGATCGCCTTGGCCCAATCCCAGAACAAACCGCTCATGCCCTCGCGTTTAGCAGAATTAATGCAGCAACTATCCCAGGGACTGTTTCGGCAGGCCAAATTCATTCAGACTGCCAATGGTAAACGCTTCAAGACGTTTAAGGATTTTCTCAAAGCAGCGGCGGAAACCGCAAATCTAGATCCACAAACCATCAGTGGCAATCTTCCGGTGGCTTTGGCGACCACGGTCCCATCTTTGAATGAGGGAGCCGTTGAGGTGTTTCCTGAAGGTGAACTCTTCATCTCAGAACCCGATGAAGACCCAACTGAAGTCTCCACCGATCCCATTCCCCTCCTAAAGCCAGATCTCTCGCCAGCAGAATGGCACTTGGTCGTCGCACAATTGAACCAAGCCTTTGCCCCAGGCAATCCTCTTAAATTTATGGCCTTGCTGTTCCATACCCGTCAACTTAAAAAAGAGGGTCAGTTAAACCAACCGGAGCGGGTGTTGAAACAGATTTTGCAATACCTGATTCAGGCAGGACTATTGGATAGAGGATCGGATGGTGGATTTTTCCCTGGTCCGAGTTGGGCAACAGAGACCTCAGCCCTGATCAATCCGATGCCATCGCTGGAATTGAGTAATGAAACTGAAATCCTAGACGAGTAGGGTAGAATTTCAATGCTTTGCTGATGATCCTGGAGCGATCGCTAGGTCAGACTTCATGTTGGGAATAAATGTTTATGGTTGGCTACCTCACATCTCTGGGCATCTTTATTGCCACCTATGCCCTGTTCAGTTTGGGCTTGAATTTACAGTGGGGCTTCACCGGACTGATTAACTTTGGTCATATCGCCTTCATGACCCTTGGAGCCTATGCCACAGTCCTGTTGAGTTTAAACGGGGTGCCGATCTGGATCGCGACCTTGGTTGGGTGCGGCTGTGCAGCCTTTTTGGGGCTATTGATTGGTCTCTCGACCCTGCGATTGCGCGAAGATTACCTGGCCATCGTGACCATTGGCGTCTCGGAAGTGGTGCGCTTGATTGCCCTCAACGAAGAAGAACTGACAAAGGGAACGCGGGGCGTCTATGGCTATCCGTTACCGTTGGATCAGCTTGAACCCAACCTAGGGGTCAAACTGGGCATGATCGGCATCCTAACCCTTATTTTTGGCCTAAGTCTCTGGAAACTGGGGCAATGGATCCGTCAGGTGCCCAAAGGCGATCGCTCTCGGTCCTGGCAACGCTCCATGATGGCCATTGTCGGATATGTGCTCTGTTTGGGATTTGCACTGACCCTCTACGGGACTGGATTGATCGGGGTATGGGACTATTCCTACAAAGCTGGGTTGATGTGGTTGCTGATTGTAACGGTGGCCCTCGTGTTTTGGCGATTAGAGGCTCTGGTGAATTCTCCTTGGGGGCGCGTTCTTAAAGCCATTCGCGAAGATGAGGAGGTGGCCAAAGCCTTAGGCAAAGATGTGTTTCGCTATAAGTTGCAAGCCTTTATGATTGGCGGGGCGATCGCCGGACTGGCCGGATCGTTTTATGCATGGCAACTGACCTTTATCAATCCCGATGGTTTTATCCCCCTGATTACCTTTCAAGCCTGGATTATTGTGGTGTTAGGGGGATCGGGCAATAATGTCGGGACCCTATTGGGGGCCGTAATCTTTTGGGCCTACGATGCTGCCACCCGCTTTTTGTTGCCCAGCCTACTCCCCTTTGACGATGCCCGTCTGGGTGCGTTTCGGATTATGGTGATTGGTCTACTGATGATTGTGTTAATGATGTGGCGTCCCCAAGGTATTTTGGGCAAAAAGGAGGAACTCACCCTTGGTCGATAATTCCAACGGCTCGGCTCCCTTACTCGCTGCAAGCGGACTGATCAAATCCTTTGGCGGCCTCAAGGCAGTCCAAAATGTTGAACTCCAGGTGGCTGAGGGTAGCATTACGGGACTGATCGGTCCCAATGGCGCGGGTAAAACAACCCTGTTTAATCTACTCTGCAACTTCATTGTGCCGGACCAAGGGGTGGTGGTGTTTGATGGCCAACCGATTCAATCCCTCGCTCCTCATAAAATTGCCCTGCAAGGAATGGTACGCACCTTCCAGGTGGCACGGGTGCTATCGCGGTTGTCGGTGTTGGACAATATGTTGCTGGCAGCGCCTCGCCAGACTGGGGAACAACTGCGCAACACCTGGATTATGTCTCGACGACCCAGTATTACTCGTCAAGAAAAAGACCTGCGCGATCGCGCCCTGTTGATTTTGGAGTCGGTGGGGTTAAGCCACATGACCCATTCTTATGCCGGATCGTTGTCGGGGGGGCAGCGGAAGTTGTTGGAAATTGCACGGGCCTTAATGACACAGCCCAAGTTAATTTTGTTGGACGAGCCAGCGGCTGGGGTCAATCCCACCCTCATTCAACAAATTTGCGAACATATCAATAACTGGAATCGGCAAGGGATTACTTTTTTAATCATCGAGCACAATATGGACTTCATCATGTCCCTGTGCGATCGCGTTTGGGTGTTGGCGGAGGGGCAAAACTTGATGTCGGGTACCCCTGCTGAAGTGCAGTCCAACCCGAAGGTGCTAGAAGCCTACCTCGGTCAGTGATGGAAACGACGAGCGGTACCCTTTATGTGGTCGGCACGCCGATCGGCAACTTGGAGGACATGACCTTTCGGGCGGTGCGAACGTTGCAAGCGGTGGATGCGATCGCCGCCGAGGACACCCGCCATACCGGAAAATTGCTCCAACATTTCCAAATCCAGACCCCACAAATCAGTTGTCATCAACATAATTGGCCATCGCGACTCCCCGATCTCTTAGAACGGTTGCGGGCTGGGCAGCACATTGCCTTGGTCACCGATGCCGGAATGCCCGGAATTTCCGATCCGGGGGTTGAGGTGATTCAGGCTTGCATCCAGGCTGATATTCCTGTGGTACCCATCCCTGGTCCAACCGCTGCCATCACTGCCCTGAGTGCCTCCGGCTTGCCCACCGATCGCTTTTGTTTTGAAGGCTTTTTGCCCGCCAAAGGCGCAATGCGACGGGACCGACTCTTGGCTCTACAACCCGAAACGCGGACCCTCATTCTGTACGAAGCCCCCCATCGGTTGCGCCAAACCCTTCAAGATCTGAGCGAAGTTCTGGGACCAGAACGGTCCATTGTGGTGTCGCGAGAACTCACCAAACGCTACGAGACCTTTTGGCGCGGTTCTTTGGCTGAGGCGATCGCCTACTTCACCACTGAAGACCCACGTGGCGAATTCACCCTAGTCGTAGCTGGATTTGTCCCACAAACAACCGTGGCCAGCCCGGAAGCCATTTGTAAAGCGCTACAGCAGTTGTTGGATCAAGGCCAATCGCGATCGCAGGCCAGTCGCACCGTAGCTAAAGCTTTGAACTGGTCTCGACGTGAGGTGTACCAATTAGCTTTAAGTTTGGACGTTACTAGCCAGCCATAATTTGGATGGGTGATAGAAGTTGAAAGCACTTAAAAAAGAACAGTTGCTTCCTGCAATGCCAAAGCACTGTACTACATCGTTGGCTGTATCGTGCTGTTGCATTCTACTTATGGTAACGCAACCTTAAAAACAGTGCCTAAACCAGACTTTCCACCCCAAAAAGTAGTGCCGTATAAAGCTCCATTTTTGGATTGGATGAGTTCGCTATTAGGATATTCCCCATTATCAAAGTTGGGCGGAATAGGTCTTCGAAAATCTGCAAGCTTAGTCAGCCTGCCAGAAAGAGTCATTTTAAACAAAGTGCCGCCGCCTATACACCCCCCAAATGTTGTACTGTAGAAGTTACCGTCTTTGGCCTGCAAAAGTCCATTGGGGAGTGACCCAGTGCACTTTTGAACAGCGTTATCAAAGTTAACTAAAGTTTTGAAAAATCCATCCGATTTGATCTTGAAAATGGTACCACAGCCTCCAATACCTGAACATCCACTAAGTAGGCTTGGGTAGAAAAACGAAGGTATACAACTTGGCTAAGACGTGGCTGCCTTAGAAGGGAATTTATGTCGCTCAGTGGTGTAGC
>JBAVRC010000350.1:0-4439 GCA_049694615.1 Thermosynechococcaceae cyanobacterium
CCCTGCTGCTGGTAAGTTCCCCCAAATCGATTGCACCCCCCCGACCCGGAAACGCGATCGGCACTAAAGGCAAGGGTGACTTGAGTGTTCTGAACCAACGGCTGGTTCACATCGCCGATCTGCCAACGCTCCAAGGTCCAGGCTGAATCCTTCAGGGCTTGGGAAACCGGTAGATTCGACAGAGTGGATGGGGCACTAAAGAAGAGTTGTCCGGGTTGCCCGGAGGGTAACCGATACGCCACGGTCAATTGGTTTGCATTGAATTGAATCCGTTGGGCTGTTCTTAAAGCATTTAAGTAACGTCGCTCTTGCTCCATCCAGCCTCTGTTGGCACAGGCCATCCGCGTCGATACGATGTCGCCAATTTCGATACCTTCACTGTCGTGCTGGAAATACTGGGCTCGATATCGATTGCAACCGCCTAATCCACTCACCTCTTGACCCGAAAATTGAATCGTCGGCGATGTCCCTACCACATCCACGGTCTGGTTGTTTTCTTCCCAACGGGCTAGGGTCCAATCTTGCCCCTCAAGGGAAGCAAACTGTGTGGCTAGGGACATGGGAAAACCTCCAACGATGAGGGACTGCTCAGAATTGGCTCCAGCGATGGGTAAATCCGTTGCATTGACCGTCAGGAGAGTCAGCAAGATGGATAGGGCGATCGCTGAATACTTGGATGGCCAGTCAGAGCGTGTCACGGTTCAAGTCCTCCTGGAGGGATGATGGTGCAAGCCATTTGCTGAGATCGAGGTCGGATGTCTCTTCCAGACGATCTCTATCGTCGTAAGTTCATCATGCCTCGCGGTCTGCTAGAGCGCTGGTTGGTTTCCAAAATTGGAACCGTCCCAAAACGGCTGGCGGTTGCCGGGAGCGCCAGGGCGAATTGAAATCCAATCTGTTCGATCGTTATTAATTGGGCGTATTAAATCCATTTTCTAGACATAAAACTTAATATTTTTATGTGAAATCAAACCTATTTAGCTAATTCTAACTTAAAATATAAGTAGAGATTTTAAGTCGCAGCGCTAATGAGCACCTACCTTTTACCTGTGGTACTTTCAATCGTGCTTGGGTCGATACCAAGTGTTGGAGTTTTGCCAACATCTAACTGTTCTTTTGAGGCTTGTCATCCCCTCCTAGTAGCGGCCAAAAATAACATCGATCCCCAAACAGGTTTTCCAATCATTGAAGAGAAGGACTGGTTCAAAGGGGAAGTGCCTTTAGCGACACCTGTTTTGATTCATCCCGAAATGGGCGACAACTATATTGCAGTGCTCGAACGCCAATTGCAAGGAGGGGTGGATGGCCCTAGTCCGTTTAGGGTCAATGACCTAGGCTTCTCTAGCCTGTGGAGTCGTTCTAGCATAAAACTCTTTGGCTCTGGACTCAATCAGGGTTGTGTTTACTTTATCTGTGTCAAAAAAAGCTTCCCTATTTTAATTCATTCATTTTCCATTAAAATTGGAGATACGATTTTTCGATCCCAAGATGATGCTCATTCGCTCATCTTAGACAGCCAGCGTCCAACAGACGGCCAAATCGGAACGATCTTCAACAATTCTGCGTTTCGTTCTCCCAGCGTTGACGGTCAATTTACAATCGCTAACTCACTCGCCCTCGCACTTAAAAATGCTGCGCCTAAGCCGGTCTTTATTCGCTTATGGACCGAAGGGGGGGTATCGATCACTAAAAAAATTAGTGCTAAAACTATCGAAGCTTGGCAAGTCATTTATAAAGACATTCCCAACGAGGAACCAACGCCAGTCTCAACGCCAATCCCCAATAGCCCCGCTTCGCCTTCCGCTTTAACGACCCAACCCTCTGAGGTTGTCCTCAATCCCAACGTGTCCATCCCTCCCATCCAGCCGGATGCGCAGCCCAAATACCCTGTTGTCGATGGTTCTGTTTGGCAAACTGGAGAAGATATCCCGCGATTCGAACCCGTCTGGATCAAGGATGAATTTGACGGCAACTACGTCGCAGTCATTGACCGCAACCAAAAAACAGGATGGACCAGTTACAAAACCTTGGTCAGCAAGTGGAGTGCCCATGCCTTACAAGTGGTCATTACCAAACGATCGGATGGTCGCTTTTTGATGTTTACATCCTCGCCGCTGACCTTAAAAATTGGACCTCAAACCTTTATGCTGGAGGGCACGGAGAATTCTTTTCCCATTTCGTCCGATCTAGCCCGTGTGTTGGCCGATCCACCCTCCGGCGAGGCGACCCTCTCCTATCGAGATCTAAAGGGTAATCTCGTCACCCATAACCTCAATCCTAAGACGGTACAATCTTGGAAAGCTATTTATAAGGGCAGTAGTGCCAACTAGAACCATTTGTAGGGATATCGTTTTCATTCCAAGGTAGTCCTGCTTCGCCCCGCAAAAAAGAGGCTGGTGCGACCCAGCCTTGAGCAAGGATTTCCAGTACAATCGCCCCCCTTCCCCAGAGCGAGTTGGTTATACAGGCTCAGGCAATGCATCTTGCTATGGGGTGCCTTCCCCCGTTACGGCTTTAGACACATTACACACCAACACCGCACTGGTTGCATGATGCACCACATAATTGCTCACACTGCCGAGCAGCAATTCGCTGAGGCCAGAATACCCACGACGTCCGATCGCAATCAAATCCACCTGCAGATCGGCGGCAGCTGAGCAAATGACGGAACCTGGATGGCCGGAGCGTTGCAAGCATTCAGCCTGAAGACCTGCTGCTTCGGCCTGGGTTCGATAGGCTTCTAAGACCCCTAAGCCCTTTGATTCAAAGGCGTTCCATTCCTCTTGATACAGTTCCAGGGTGGTCGTACTTAAGCTGGGATAATATTCAGGCACTGGAATGAGCGGCATGGTCGGACTCATGACCTCCTCGCTGCAAAGCACATGCAAAAACGTCAGCTTTGCACCCATGCCTTGGGCAAGGGCGATCGCCTGTTGCACCACACCCTGACTCAAGTCCGACAAATCAACTGCTACCAGGATATGACGATACATAAAGATCCTCTCTCCTTGAAACAATGACGATGCCCGGACCCACCTCAATTATACCGAATCCCCAAGGCTTAGACGGTCTTAGAGGTTTAGTTTGGTAGCCGTTAATACTTTTTTGTATTTCGTAGATTGATAAAATCGCTCGTTGATTCAGTATTTAAGACGCCTAGGGTTCCAGCTCGAACCGTTGCATTTTTGCAGCAGGATGAGCGCTAGGTCCAAGAGGGGTCGGTCAGTCCTAAAATCAATAGCAATCAGCTTGGTTGAGGGCCGATTACACGGCGGGAAAAAAGCCCGGGAGAAATTTAAGTTAGCTCAGCTAGCTTGGGTTTTCTTTCGGGTTTTTTGGTTGGCGATCCTTATGCGAGAGAACAGTTATGACTCAAAATCCCTCTGAAAATCCCCTGTTTCAAACGCCTGATGCCACGTCCACTGAGGCCCAACGCGCCCTCGCGAGCGAAATGCGGTTGCCGTTGACGGGTTGGCAGCAAGAAGT
Source organism: Thermosynechococcaceae cyanobacterium (assembly GCA_049694615.1). Taxonomy (GTDB): domain Bacteria; phylum Cyanobacteriota; class Cyanobacteriia; order Thermosynechococcales; family Thermosynechococcaceae; genus JAAURS01. The sequence continues at coordinate 3,487 of JBAVRC010000350.1, forward strand.
GCAGCAAGGACTGACCTATGGGTTAGAAGCTGCCGAGAGTATTCGCGATCGCCGCATTCCCACCTTTTCGCGGGGGGAGTTGCCCCACTATGCGGGCATTAACACCTTCCTCAAAGCCCCCTACCTAGAAGATGTGCGCAACGTTGGCAACTACGATGTGGCCATTATCGGTGTTCCCCACGACTGCGGCACCACTTATCGGCCCGGTACCCGCTTTGGCCCCCAGGGCATTCGCCGTATTTCCGCCCTCTATACCCCCTACAACTTCGAGTTAGGCGTGGATTTACGCGAGCAAATTACCCTGTGCGATGTGGGCGATATTTTCACTATTCCGGCCAACAACGAAAAATCCTTCGATCAAATTTCTAAAGGGGTCGCCCACGTCTTTAGTTCCGGTGCCTTTCCCATTATTTTGGGCGGCGATCACTCCATCGGTTTTCCCACGGTGCGCGGCATTTGTCGGCACCTAGGCGACAAAAAAGTCGGCATTATCCACTTCGATCGCCATGTGGATACCCAGGAGACAGACCTCGACGAACGGATGCATACCTGTCCCTGGTTCCATGCCACCAACATGGCTAATGCCCCAGCCAAAAACCTCGTGCAATTGGGCATCGGCGGATGGCAGGTGCCGCGAGAAGGGGTCAAGGTTTGTCGCGAGCGCTCAACAAACATTCTGACGGTGACGGATATTGTTGAAGGCGGTCTGGACGCGGCGGCGGAATTTGCCCTAGAACGTGCCCTAGATGGTACGGACTGCGTTTGGATTAGTTTTGATATCGATTGTATTGATGCCGGGTTTGTCCCTGGTACAGGTTGGCCCGAACCGGGTGGTTTACTCCCCCGCGAAGCCTTGGCTTTGTTGGCCAAAATTGTGCAACGCGCTCCCATTTGCGGCATGGAAGTGGTGGAGGTCTCCCCGCCCTACGATGTCAGCGATATGACCGCCCTCA
>JBAVRC010000351.1:0-6969 GCA_049694615.1 Thermosynechococcaceae cyanobacterium
GAGCCAACTGCAATGCGCAACACAGACAAACCTAAACGGTCTAACGGTAAACCGAAGCTGGCGAGTGGAAAAGCCAAGCGGGGGAGTATTCGTCCGCCCCGACCCAAGTTTCAGAAACCGATTTTACCGAAGCAGCTCGCTAACACCGCCGTGGTGGCTGACGATCCCCCAGAAGAGGATGCACCCGATCTCATTTACGGACGTCATACGATTTTGGCGGCATTGGACAGCGGTCGGGCTTTGAACCGCATTTGGGTTTTGCCCCATTTACGGTACGATTCTAAATTCCATTCGCTGCTGGACCAGGCCAAACGAAAAGGAGCCGTCATCGATGAGGTGGATACGCGGCGGCTCGATTTTATTACCCAAAATGGCAAACATCAGGGGATCGCAGCCCAAGTAGCGGCCTATGAGTATTTAGACTTAGCGGACCTGATTCAACGCACCAAAGCCTTAGCCTTAGACAGTCCAGTGTTGGTGGCCCTGGATAGCATGACCGATCCCCACAATTTAGGCGCGATTATTCGGACCGCCGAGGCATTGGGGATACAAGGTCTCATTATTCCGCAGCGACGAGCCGTGGGGATCACCTCAACGGTTGCCAAAGTGGCCGCAGGCGCGCTGGAATCGCTTCCGGTGGCACGGGTGGTGAACCTCAATCAGGCGCTAGAACAATTAAAAAAGGAAGGGTTTTGGATCTACGGCTTAGCCCCAGGGGGTAAGGATCCGCTGCATACCTTAACCTTGACTGGACCCATGATTCTGGTGGTGGGGGCCGAAGGCGAGGGGCTGAGCCTCTTAACCCAGCGCCATTGCGACGTTTTAACCGCCATTCCTTTACAGGGAAAAACCGCCAGCCTCAATGCCTCGGTGGCGACCGGCATGGCCCTTTATGAAATATTTCGTCAGCGATGGTTACAGAGAGTACATCACATTGCCGACTCGATCTGAAAGACTGGATCCAATTAAAGAAAAATTACGAAAACTTTCTTTGTAATTCATTACGGTGCAAGGGAACGAACACTGTTTAAGGAGGTTAACATTTTGATAGTTGTTCAAAAAGTAGGATCCATGGGTTTCTCAGGTCAGCTCTCTTCCGTACTCAATCGCCTAGGGTTTGCCTGGTGGGTTGAAATTACCACGCAAGATCCAACCTGCGTGTATTACTTTGGCCCTTTTCTGTCGGCTCAGGAAGCGAAGGCGGAGATGCCGGGGTATTTAGAAGACCTGGAACACGAGGGAGCCAAAGAGATTCAAGCCATGGTGAAACGCTGTCAGCCCGCCGAGTTGACGGTTTGCGACGAACCCGATTGTTCGTTAGTGGAGCAACCGCGTTTCAGTGAGCAGTTGACTTAGAACCTCCGCCGCTGGGGGTTTAGGGTCTTGCGTCGCTATAACAAGAGGCTGTCTAGCCATTGGCCTATGTCATGGTTCACTTGGGTTGGGATTTCCCAAGGGAAGAGGTGGGCGACATCGGGATAGCAAATGTAATGGCTATTCTTGAGGTATTGCGCCGTTTCGTAGCTGGCTGTGGGGAGGATATGCCGATCCTGAGCACCACTGAGGATAAGGCTAGGGCAATGGATGTTGGCTAGGGCATCCAGACGGTTGTAGCGTTGCTGTAACGCCTGGTTCAGGGCTTGTTGCGCCTGCCGAGAGGTGCGCAACGTAGCGGACGTGCCAGCTTGATCGAGGAATCGGTAAGCCTCTGGAGTATGTTGAGACAGCAAATCCTTCAAGAGCGATCGCTGCCCAAAAGTTCGGATATTCCAGGCCCAGCCCGGTTTGAGCCGATTTAAGCTCCCAGCAATCAGGGTATTCAGCAGGTCGAGAACGGAGGGCCGGGGGAGGTTGCTCACAGGTTTGGCTGCCGTTGCAACCAAAATGAGACCGCGAATACGATCGGGATGGTGCAGGGCCAGTTCTAGGGCTAGGATGCCGCCCAAGGACCACCCCAAAATGATGCAGTTTTGCAAATTCAGGTGGTCCAGCAAAGCGGTCAAATCGAGCAGGTGGTCTGCCATTGTAAAGGGCGATCGCGTTTGGCTACGGCCATAGCCGCGTAAATCGGGGGCAATGGTCCGAAAGCGTTGAGCAAGCGATTCGGTAAAGACGGACATACAGTCCGCCGAGCCGGGATGCCCGTGGAGACACAAGATCGGAACGCCTTGTCCGAGTTGGCGATAGGTCAGCGGAAAGGGGCTAGAGGACTCATCCGCATTGGACAATCCTGCAACAGTGGGTCGGGATCTGGACATGGGTTAAGCTTTGGCCGCTAGAGGAATTGGCTGATGAGGAATCTTGTTATACTAAATCCGCCCTCAGACTTCCTTCGACATCTTAAACAGAATGCTAGAGCGCGATCTACAGTCTCGTCCCGTGCAACGGAAGTCTTCGAGCGTGTCGATGAACCCTAGGCGAATGGCGAAGCGGAAACGGTTTAAAGTTCGTCGCCTGGTTGCGGCGGTTTTGTTGGGCGGCGGAATTGCGTATTTTCAATTCAAACCGGCAGCCATTGCCCCGCAAGCAGTGTTGGTGCTAGGGGGCGAACCGCGTCGCGAACAATTTGCCGCAGCGTTTGCCAAACAACATCCCGACTTGCCCATTTGGGTGTCGGGGGGCAGCAATCCCGAGTATGCGGAGTGGGTCTTTCACGAGGCGGGGGTTGCGGACAATCTGGTCCACCTCGACTACGATGCCGTGGATACCGTCACGAATTTCACGACCATTGTCGATAAACTGCGATCGCAACATATCCGCAGCATTTACCTCATAACCTCCGACTATCACATGCGACGTGCTGAGGTAATCGGGCAGGTGGTTTTAGGCAGCCGTGGGATTCAGTTCCAAACCGTATCGATTCCATCGAATAATCCTGCAGAACCGTTGCAGAAAGCAGCGTTCGACGGGCTACGCGCTGTGGCCTGGGTGATCACAGGCGATCCAGGTATCGCTTGGAAACAGGAGTGGCAGGAATAAAGTCTTGGACTAAATATTTCCCCTAGACCGGATTCACAGGTACACTCGTAACTGGATTTAGGGTACTGCAGTAAAGGAATAAAGCATGACGATGAAACGGCGACGGTTTTTTCGCTATCTCCAAGGGGGACTCATTGTCAGCCTGGGCAGCGAATTCGCAAATCACGGGTTTTCCTCTGTTGCCGAAGCGGCTCAATCGTTGACGATTCAGTCTTTGGGTCATACCTGTTTCCTGATATCCGGCAGCGGTGTTCGCGTACTGGTCAACCCTTTTCGTCCCATCGGTTGCACCGCTAAGTACCCAGCCCCTAAAGTGGCCACCGATTTGGTCTTGATCAGTAGTCGTCAATTGGATGAAGGCTTTGTAGAAGGACTCCCTGGCAAGCCCAAGCTCTTATTTGAACCCGGTCCTTACCGGACCAATGGACTGCAATTCCAGGGCATTCGAACGTTGCACGATCGCCAAAATGGGTATCGCTTCGGGACCAATGTGGTTTGGCAATGGAAACAAGGCGGGCTGAACCTGTTGCACCTGGGGGGGATTGCCTCGCCCATTAGCATTGAACAAAAGATTTTGATGGGTACCCCGGATGTATTGTTTATTCCTGTGGGTGGCACGGACGAAACCTATACCGCAGCTGAGGCGAAGGCGGCGATCGCCCTTTTACAGCCCCGCATCATTATTCCGACCCACTATCGCACGGCGGCAGCGGATGCCAGCAATTGCACCCTAGACACGGTGGATGGATTCTTGGCTACCTTGTCGGGAATTCCCATTCGCCGGGGCGGCAACACCTTAAGCTTAAGTGCCGGAAGCTTGCCAGCGAAAGGGTCGGTGGTGCAGGTCATGGGATGAAAACCCTGATAAACCTGCGAGAATGAGGCATTGACCCCCATCCAATTTAAAAATATGGCTCCCTCTTCAGGACAAACGCTGCTGATTCGTAATGCCCGTCTGTTGCTGCCGGATGGTTCCTTGCAGCACAATGTGTCCTCCTTGCAGGAGGACACATTGTGCAAATCGGCACAGGATTGGAGGCTGATGACGATACCCTGATTGATGCCAGCTATTACGAAAAGCTGGGCATGCTCTTGCAGATGAATCCGCCGATTCGGACGGTTCACGACGACGAAGTGCTCTGGCAAGCCTTACAGGATGGAGTGATCGATTTCATTGCCACGGATCATGCCCCCCATACATTGGCCGAAAAAGGCAAGGGCTACCCCAATTCCCCTTCAGGGATGCCGGGGGTCGAAACATCTTTGCCACTGATGTTGACCCAAGCGATGCAAGGACGCTGTACGGTGGCCCAGGTGGCGAACTGGATGTCAACCGCTGTGGCCAAAGCCTACAGAATTCCCAACAAAGGGGCGATCGCCCCTGGATACGATGCCGATTTAGTGTTGGTTGATTTGGACACCTATCGTCCGGTTCTCAGGGAAGATCTTCAGACCAAGTGTGGCTGGAGTCCCTTTGAGGGATGGAATTTGACCGGATGGCCGATTGTAACGCTGGTTGGGGGACAGGTCGTCTACGATCGCGGCATATTTAGCGAGACGGTGAGAGGAAAAGCCCTAATTTTTGACAAATAATGGGGCGATGTTCCCACGCTTAACCCGTCTGGTCATCAGAAGGTTTAGAATGAAGGCTCAATTATTTTGGTATTGTTCCTTATGTCAATTTACGTTGGTAACCTCTCCTACGATGTTACCCAAGCAGACCTAACTGATGTTTTTGCCGAATACGGTACCGTCAAGCGGGTCCAACTTCCCACTGATCGTGAAACAGGTCGGATGCGTGGCTTTGCCTTTGTCGAAATGTCAAGCGATGCTGAAGAAGAAAAAGCCATTACAGAACTCGATGGTGCTGAATGGATGGGACGCTCCCTCAAGGTGAATAAAGCTAAACCCCGTGAGGACAATCGCGGCGGTGGCGGTAAATTTGGCGGCGGTGGTGGCGGACGACGCTACTAAGGCCAGCTTAAGCTGATGACGGGCGATCGCCCTATCCCCAAAATTGACACTCACACATTGTTTTTTTGGGTAGGGCGATCGCTTTGTTCTTCCTAATCGGTCGATTCAGTGTCTTCTTCCCCTTTGCCCCTTTTATCCTTGCGGAATGGACATTGGTTCAAGCTCATTTGCGGGGCCAGTTTCCAGCATCTTCCTGCAATTCGCACCCTTTGCCTGATCTACGTCCTAGCGGGTGCAGATTGCATTGATGTCGCTGCCGATCCTGCGGTGATCCATGCGGCACAGTCAGGTATTGAAGCCGCTTACGCCCTACGTCAGTCCCACCGAGCCATCGACCCCCATTCGGTCTGGTTGATGGTGAGTCTCAACGATGGCGAAGATCCGCATTTCCGCAAGGCCACCTTCGATCCGGCTCAATGCCCATCCGACTGTACCCAACCCTGTGTAACGATCTGTCCAGCCCAAGCGATCGCCTTTTCCGATCCCCTCCATGCTGGCGTCATCGCTGATCGGTGCTACGGGTGCGGACGTTGCTTGCCCATTTGCCCTGTGCAACACATCGAAACGCGATCGCACTCAGCCAGTCCCACCCAGATCGATTCCTTCGTCCAAGCAGGGTTGGTCCATGCATTGGAACTCCACACGCAAGTGGGACACGAGGTGCAATTCCGCCAACTTTGGTCTAAAGTCCAACCCATGCTGCCGCACCTTCAGGTTCTAGCCATCAGTTGCCCTGACGCCAATGGGGTTTTGGATTATCTGACCGACCTTTACGCCTTCATGCAACCGCTCCCCTGTCCCCTCATCTGGCAAGCCGATGGTCGTCCGATGAGTGGCGATATTGGAGATGGGGCAACGCGGGCAACGATTAACTATGGGGAAAAGTTATTGCGATCGCCCTTACCTGGTTTTGTGCAATTGGCGGGTGGAACCAATGCCCATACGGTCCCCAAACTGGGCGAGCGTAGGTTGTTGCCATCCCACCCAACCCCTCCAGGTTCAACGCTTGGGATTGCAGGAATTGCCTACGGGAGCTATGCTCGCAGCTTGTTAATGGATCTGCAAGCGCAGCTAGAAGCCCAGCCCCAATCCTCCTACCGCTTGGAAGACTATCCCGATCTCCTGTGGGAGGGGGTGCGTCGCGCCACTGCCTTGGTTTCCCCCCTGAAGATCCAAGCAATGGTCAATATCCCCGAATCTTTGCCAGAATATGTGCAACACTAACCCATAATGGCGGCAAGGGGGATGCATCCAAACGGGGCGCGAGAACCGCTCCGAAACAGGTTAAGACACGAGCGTAAACCTTTCATCGAATCGGCTATACCGATCCAAGCACATGGTTGAACCAGCAGTTGGGGAAAGACAGCGCATTACCGACAATCTTGAGAAATTACTCGACATTTTGCCCCCGGAGTTACGCAACAGCCTCCGCCATCATCCGCAAAAAGACGAATTGGTCGAAGTGGTGCTCGATCTAGGCCGCGAGCCGGAAGCGCGTTTTCCGTCGGGGGCCGAACGATTATTTCAAACCGTGATTACCCGGGCTGATTTAGACTATTGCATCAGTCGCGTTGGACTCTTTAGCGGCGACAACCGCGCGGGTATTGAGCGGACCTTGCATCGCATTAGCGCCATTCGCAATCGCCAAGGGGACATTATTGGCCTCACCTGTCGGGTGGGACGGGCCGTCTTTGGCACAACCCTGATGATTCGCGATCTCGTGGAGAGCGGACGATCAATTTTACTCCTGGGCCGACCAGGGGTGGGGAAAACCACGGCCCTCCGGGAAATTGCCCGTGTCTTGGCAGACGATCTGGGCAAACGGGTCGTGATTATTGACACCTCCAACGAAATTGCCGGGGATGGGGACATTCCCCACCCAGCCATTGGGCGATCGCGCCGGATGCAGGTGGCCCGACCGGAACTGCAACACCAGGTCATGATCGAAGCGGTGGAAAATCACATGCCAGAAGTCATTGTGATTGACGAAATTGGCACCGAATTGGAGGCGATCGC
>JBAVRC010000352.1:0-2013 GCA_049694615.1 Thermosynechococcaceae cyanobacterium
GAGAGAAAGGAGAACAAATCGACCATGAGGGTCACTAAAGGTGGCGAGTTTCGGAGCGATCGCCAAATCGCAAACTGAAAGGGTTGAGGGTTGAAATTGGCGTGTTGTGTTGAGGAAGCGCAGTCAGAATGGAACGCTGTGGACGGATCAGGTTCTGTTAACTGGTGCGCCAGTTTCGCCGATAAGGCCGTTTTACCAATACCACCCATTCCCAGGATGACCACCAAACGAGATTGTTCAACCGTAATCCATTGTTTTAAGGCAGACAGTTCTGTCGTGCGCCCGTAGAATTTGGACACATCCACGACTTCACCCCAATCGATTTGGCAGGCAGTAGAAGAGAGAGGAGACAGATGCAGCGGTGTTGCGATGGGTTCGCTGGCGATGATCTCCCCTTCTGCCTGAGGTTCTCCTCTCGTCTGACCCTGGTCTGATATCTGCCAACGCCGTTCCAAAAACGAACGAACATTGTTCTTTGTGATGGGCTCCCCAAGCGCTGTGCTCAGTGTTTTCCAAAGGGCGGGACCCACATGAATTTTCAAATAATTGACCGAGTAATGGGTTTCGTCGGCAATAGCGTCGTAGGTTTTTTGTTGCCAAGATCCCCTGAGGACAGAGATTTCAACCTCACTGAGTCGTTTGCCAGTCTTAAGGAGAACGGCTTCATAGGCAATGTTGAGGCCATCTTCAAAGTTCATGGCGGTCGAGACCTTGAATCCATACCCGTACTTTAACAAACCGGGACCGTAACATTACCGTAATTTTCCTTTATCGACAGCGCTAGGTCAATCGACAATACTCAACTCATCGCCATCCATTTTATATGTCCTACTCGGACTTACAAAATTGGCAGCATCATACTTTATCTGACTTTTCCAGGCTGCGTAAAGCCAAGAAGTCCCTTAAGTTGATGACATGACGAAATCAATCGATTTCAATCACACATTCATGGAATTCTGGAGACTTTATGTTGAAATTATTTGTTGCAACCACGGCTTTTAGTGCTATTGTTTTGCATGCACTGACCACCTATGCTTCAGGGCCTACAACCCTATGGAATACGCTACAGCCCAATAATGCTATTGCCTTTTCCTCTCAGGGACAAGTTCCCGATGAAGCCGCTGATGACTTCACAGTGACCAATAAAAAAGGCGTTCGAGTCACCGATGTCAGCTTCCTAGGTATCTTCACAAAGGAAGATGCAAAGATTAAGGACATTAACTTAGCCTTTTATAAGGTATTCCCTGAAGATTCAGATTTAACCCGTACACCTGCTACTGTTCGTGTCAATGGTCCTGCGGATGATGAATTCAAGGCGTTCTCGTTGGCAGACAAGCAACTCACCTTTAAAGCCAAGGAGTTACAGGACTCATTCCGAGTCAAGCAGACCATTATACCTAGTTCAGGTCCCAATGCGCCTGGATTTGGCAGTGGAAAAGCAGGTGGTCCAATTCAAGGCGAATTGCGTCGGATTGACGTGAAATTGGCTAAGCCACTTTGGCTCAAACCAGGCGCAATATTCTTGTCAATTGTGGTTAATCCGTCTTCCGGTAAGTTCTTTCGGTTGGCCGGTTCTCGTCCCCCCATTGTGCCTAGTCCATTACCAACTGATGTTATTGATCGACAAGCTTGGTTCCGAACCAATGCAGGGTTTAAAAATGCTTTGGAACCGGATTGGGTTCGTGGTTCAGATGTCCTTAATAAACAAGATGGAACAGCAGAACCTGCATTTAATCTAGCCTTTAAGGTGCAGGGGATACCTGTTCAATAGTAGGCTAGTCTTGTGAATCAACTGGTTTAAGTTCACTATCCTATAGACTACTGGCAAAAGGGTAAATGTACTCGGTGCATTTACCCTTTATGAATTGCCCATGACTCTGTGAGCCAAAATGAGAATTGCTGCAAAATGAGCCAATTTCCCCTTCGGCCAAAACTGCTATAAAACCATAACCCTATCAACTTAAGAGGAGTAACTGTGTGTCTCTCACTGCGATCGCCTATCCCCCCGCACCC
>JBAVRC010000353.1:0-3655 GCA_049694615.1 Thermosynechococcaceae cyanobacterium
TTCCTATTTGGCGTGTTATGTCGATTGACCTTCGGATCGTCCTTAACCAGCACCGTAGGAATTGATCTGCATCCCGTTGCGATTGCGGGGTGGCTCGGACTCATTGTCACTGCATTGAATCTGATGCCCTTTGGGCAATTGGATGGTGGCCACCTCGTGCACGCCATGTTCGGACAACGCATGGGGTCTGTCATTGGACAAGTGTCCCGAATTATGGTGTTACTGATGGCCTTTGTCCACCCCTTTTTACAACCGATTTTGCTGCTGTGGGGCATCTTGTTGTTATTTATGCCCGCCACCGACGAACCAGCCCTCAACGATGTCACCGAACTCGACAACTACCGCGACAGTTTTGGGTTGATGGCCTTAGGGATATTGCTCTTGATTATTTTGCCCGTGCCCAGCGGATTAGAATCTTGGTTTTTCGCCGCAAACCCAATGCCATAGGGGATGCGTGTGCCCTTGCTGGCGAATGCGCAGGACCTGCTGCTGGAAGCGAACCGCCTCCGATTTGGGTAAACCGAAGAGCCAGTTTCGAGCTTGCCACACGATGACGGATGTGGTGACCCCCACACAAAGGAACAGTCCAAAGGCCGAAACTTGATGGTAGGCCAAGCCATACTTGACTGCCGACCAAGTGAAATAGTCGAGCAACAATTGAATTCTAAAGCGCAATTGCCAGAGGCTCAAGGAGCCAACCGTCAGCCAGAGGACCAAGACGAAAATCCAACGCCCATAGACAGCAAGGCGATACAAGCGTTGCGTTTCTCGTTGCAGGGTTTCGTCTGGTTCCATAGCGGCTGCAACAGTAAACGGCTGCTTTTGGATGTTTTGCATAGTTGGCTTGGTTTAAGAGGAGGATTCAGAGGAAGATTCGGACCCCATCGGATCAAAGGGTTCAATGGTCAATGGGGTTGAGATTGCCTTGATTTGCGCTTCCAGATGCTCCCGCCACCAGACCAGTAAAGTGCTGGCAATAAAAATACTGGAGTAGGCTCCCGCCAAAAATCCAATGATGAGCGCCAAGGCAAAGTATTTGAGGGTTGCACCGCCAAATATAAAAATGGCAACCAAGGGCAGTAGGACGGTCAAGGTGGTATTAATCGAGCGGCCAAGGGTTTGGTTAACCGCAATATCGACGGTTTCGGCGATCGCTTGGTCTGATTTGAGATTTTCCCGCACCCGATCATAAATCACCACTGTATCGTTGATGGAAAACCCCGTAATGGTCAACAGCGCCACAATAAATAGGCTATCTACTTCCAGACCAAACACCAGTCCGAGAATCGCGAAGATACCAACGGTGATGAGGATGTCATGAAACAGTGCGACGATGCCCCAAAATGCATAGTCGGGTTGGTAGCGGATGGTTAAATAGAGGGCAATCCCGCCAAAGGAGACAATTAGGGCCAGCAAGCCGGAGGTAAGCAGTTGACGGCCTAGGGTTGGTCCAACCGTATCGATCTGAATTTTTTTCTGATCGAAGGGGCCAATTTTTTCATCGAGCACTTGCTGAATTTTGGTGCGTTGGTCTGGATCTAAGGGCGGCGTACTAATGTTAATGGCCTGCTGTTGTTCGCCCAAAATCTGAATATGGCTACTTTCGAGTCCTTGGGTGGCCAGAACGTCGCGGACTACGGCCAGATCGATCGGCTTGGCACAAACACTGGCCTGCTGGCAATCCCGTTCCAATTGGAGACGGGTGCCGCCAATAAAGTCCAGGCTAGGCCGCAGGGGCGATCCAAACTGGAAAAAAGAGATAATCATGGCCGCAATGCCGGACAGGATCACGACACTGGAGACAGCCCACCACAGCGATCGCTGTTTATTTAAGACCAGTTTCATTGGGCCACCTTCGTCTTCAGGGGGTAATAGAACTGCATTTTGCGCAATTGTGGCGCGCTAATGGCCATAAACAAGAGGGTACGACTACAGGTTAGGGCTGTGAACATACTAATGAGCACCCCTAGGGCAAGGGTCAGGGCAAAGCCTTTTACAAAACCGGACCCTAACCAAAATAAAGCAGCACAGGCAATGAGTGTCGTAACATTGCTGTCGAGGATGCTCGAAAAGGCCCGATTAAACCCGGATTCAATGGAACGGTACAGGGTTTTGCCAGCCCTGAGTTCTTCGCGGGTGCGTTCAAAAATCAAGACATTGGCATCCACCGCCATCCCGATGCTGAGGATAAACCCGGCAATACCGGGCAGGGTTAAGGTTACGCCTAACAGCACAAAAGACGCATAGGTGAGGAGGGCATAAACGCCCAAAGCGATATCGGCAATGACACCTGGTAAACGGTAGTAGACCGCCATGAAGACAAAAACCAGAAACAAGCCCGCCAGACCGGCCACAATGCTGCTGCGGATGCTGTCTTTACCTAGGGTGGCCCCTACCGTGCGGTTTTCAATAATTTCGACCGGGACGGGCAAGGCACCGCCGCGCAATTGAACCGCCAAGTCGTTGGCCCCCTGGGCATCGAAGTTGCCGGAAATTTCGGCGCTACCGCCTGTAATACCGGTTGCCGCATAGCGGACATCCACACCGGGGTAGCTAATGAGTCGATCATCTAAGAAAATACCCAGACTCCTACCCGCTCCGGCAATTTCCTTGGTCAGGTCAGCAAAGAGTTCGCCCCCCTTGCCATCGAATTTGACAATGATGGCCCAATTTTTGGAGTCCACCGAGACGGGTTGAGCAAAGGCGTCTGTCAGGTTGGATCCGTTTAATTGCGAGGGTTCATAGAGGGCGGCGATCGCCTGTTGATTTTTTTTCAGTTTGTCCTGAATCGCCTCAAGGCCCTTGGTATCTTTGGTTTGATCGAGGGTCGCTTTTTGGGCCTTTAACCCAGCTTCTTCTTCCAAAACCGCTCTGAAGAGCTTCTCAGTGCCCTTTTTCTGCTTACGAAATTCGAGTTGAGCGGTACCGCCCAAGACCCGTTCGGCTTGTTGCGGGTCGTTTACACCGGGCAGTTGCACCAACAATTGACTCTGACCAGAGGTTTGCACTACCGCCTCGGACACCCCCAGTCCGTTGATGCGACCTTCTACCACACGCTGAACCCCTTCCAGGATTTTCGGGGTAATTTCCTTCACTTTGTCGGTGGTTTTTACTTGCAAGGTCAGTTGGGATCCGCCCCGCAGGTCTAACCCTAAACGGGTTGGAATTTGGGTGATCACGACCAAAGCTGCTACCATCAGGAGCAGAATAAAAGCCAGCAAAAATCGTTGTTTACCAATCACGGATTGCTCACTGTCGATGTAAATGACTCGGCATAATTAGCAGACTAGAGTTGAGAGGTCATCATTTTTTGGACGGCCTCGACAATTTGGGCGGGTTGCACAATGGTTAAGTTCTCCAACGCTCCATTGTACGGGGTTGGAATATCTTGGGACGATAACCGAATCACCGGACCGTCCAGTTCGTCAAAGAAGCGATCGCTGATGGAGGCCATGATTTCAGCCCCAATGCCGCCCGTCTTCATACATTCTTCGACAATCAGCACCCGATGGGTTTTGCGAATCGATGCCCCGATGGTATCCCAGTCCAAAGGTTTGAGAGACAGCAAGTCAATCACTTCTGGGTCATAGCCCTGTTGTGTCAGCGGCTTGAGGGCTTGCACGACATGGTGACGCATTCGGGAATAGGTCAAAAT
>JBAVRC010000354.1:0-3013 GCA_049694615.1 Thermosynechococcaceae cyanobacterium
TGCGGATCGGCGGGATTGGGGAGTGTTACCTCCAGTTCCAGTTTGTCCGACCCCGTTTTGACCTGTACATAGTCCTTGACCTGCAACGCCATCTGCTGGCTAAATTGCGATGCCGTCAACATCGACAAGCAATCCATTGCTGCAGCCCGAACATCCTTGCTGCGATCGCCTAGCACTCCCTCCAAAAAAGCCTCATCCGCTAAGGACAGTCCCTGGGCAAAACAGCCCAGAAAGGCGGTTCGATCCTTGGCCGATTCTTGTTTCCAGGTGGCGGCCACCTGTTCCCGTGCCCGATCAGGGTCGGACTGCCGCCATTCCTTCAGCAGATTGAGCCGAGTCGTGCGATCGCCCGTTTCCCAAAGCATCGAGTAATCAACGGCATGGGTGGACGATGGCGTAGCGATCGCATAGGCCCATTGCGGGTTTTGGCGAGCTAACCAGTCCCCGCGTTGCCCCATAATGGCCTTCACCAGCGGTTGCTCCTCCGGTTTTTTGCAGCCCCAGTCGAGCAATTGCGGTAAATATTGGGGTGGAATCCATTGTCCGTTTTGCCGCAACAGATCGACAAACTCCGGCAATGCCTCCCGAAACTCGCCCCCCAAAACCTGCTTGAGAAACGGGAGACTCTTTTCGGCGACATAGACGGGCGGGTCGGTTGGACTGGGTTGGGGCAAATCTCGGGTGGGTTGGGGCAGGCATTGTCCTGCTTGGTAATAAGCCGTCAACAATCCCGCTGCACTGAGGATCCAGCCTTCCCTATCGGCAGGATCCAATTGCGCGAGGAGGGGTGTGAGGGCCTCCTCGGTAATCGCGGGAAGAGTGCCCTGGCGATCCGTGCCAAGGAGGGCTGTGGCCACTAAAGTTTCCCAAGATTGGCTCATAACGTCTCCACTGGAATCCAACGGCCTTCGGCTCCAAGACTGAGGGGGGTCAGGGTGGCTCCGTTCCATTCCCCAAACACCTGGATGGGATGTCCCCCGCTCAATGCCAATAGGGTCCACCCGTGGTGAAAGGTTGAGTCGAGGGGCAACACAATACCATCTGGATCCACCAGTTCGCAGATCTCATTTTGCATCAGGGGAATCATGCCTGCCAACAACATCGGAAAGGTTTGGAGCCAGGGATTTTGGGCGATCGCCGAGCGATAGGCTGCGATCGCATTGCGGCCAGTATCCGGCATCGCTGCGGGAACATGGGTCCAATTCAAGGCACTGGTTTCCCGACTGTGGATGGCGGCTCGCAGCGGCGAAAGTCCGGGGTAAAAGACCAATTGACCGTCCCAGGCGGTCCCCGGCCATGCGGGACAGTCTAAGGCTTGGCTACGATGGGCAAAACTCAGCAGCAAGGCATCGCGTCCGGTGGTTTCGCCCCGCAGCCACACGCGGCTCACTTGCAAGTCGTCTTCCTCTAACACCCGACGACCTAACACCCACCAGCGATCGCGACAGGTCTCGATGGTCGGATCGGCCTGGTTGGCCAGACTCATCAATTCATCTTGTTTGAGCGTCCAACCGATTTGCGATCGCAGTTCAGCCTGGACGGGCGGAGGCAAGGCGGTCAACCGTTGGTACCCTTGCACCAGGGTATGCAGGGTGCCCAGTTCAGCCAATAATCGTTCGGGCCAGTTTGCGCCAGATTGAGGCAGACTGGCCAAGTCCCGCACCCGTTTAGCCAGGGCGGGAGCCTGAGCATCCACTAACCGGGCAGCAGTGCCATCCCAGTAGCGATAAGGCTGGGTTTGTAAGGCGGCGAGTCCCTGGCGGATGCTATCTCGTAGCCAACGATCTAGGTCAGCCAAGCCAGCTTCAACCTTGGCCTCGCGCTGGGCAATCCGTTTGGCCTGAGCGGCGGGGTCGACGGGTTTAGCGGTGGCCGGGGCTTGTTTTTTCTGGGCCGTCTGCGATCGCTTGTCTAACCATTCCTGCACCCAGTCGGGCGGGTTTGCGGAGAGTAATTGATTGGGCTGTGCGGCAAAGAGCAGGAATAACCCTAGCCCATGTTTGCACGGAAATTTACGGCTGGGACAGGTGCAGCGAAAGGCGGGTTCGCTTAAGTCGATTTGGGTGCGATAGGGGGATTTGCCGCTGCCTTGACATTCTCCCCACAGGGCAGCCGCACTTTGACCCAATGTGCTCCACTTGGCGGGGGTCGCCAATTGCTGACCGCTCTTGGTGGAATTGGTATCGGGCGATAGGGTGAGCACTTGCTCAGTTGTCCAATCCATAGACATGAATAAATCTTGGGGAGACGGACTCGGAAGAGTCCTTAGGGCTAGGATACCCGGCATGGTTCAAAAGCGTTGAGGGTCACCCAAAAAAGCAGGATCCTAATCCATTGTGCTTTCGGCTGGTCGTTCAATCTCTCAGCCGTTTCTCAGCATGAATTCGCTAGGCTAAAGGCAGCAACAATGTTCCGTCAACCCAAAGAGGATTGTCATGTTATTTGGATTGGGCAAAAAACTAACGCTCCCCACCCTTGAAGATGCCTTGCCGGGACGCTCGGACCCGATGCCTGTCCCCGCCACCCATTTTGTAAACGGTCATCCGCTCCAACCGCCCTATCCTGCTGGGATGGAACTGGCCCTATTTGGTCTGGGGTGTTTTTGGGGAGCAGAACGGCGATTTTGGCAGCAAGAGGGCGTCTACAGCACTGCCGTCGGATATGCTGCCGGAAGCACACCAAATCCCACCTACCAGGAGGTATGTTCCGGTATGACAGGCCATAATGAAGTGGTGCAAGTGGTGTTTGACCCTGCCATTATTTCCTATGCGGACTTACTCAAAGTCTTTTGGGAAAGCCACAACCCCACCCAAGGCATGTGCCAAGGCAATGATACAGGGACGCAGTACCGTTCCGGTATTTATGTCTATTCCGCCGCGCAGCGCGAATTGGCGGAAATGTCCCGCGATGCCTATCAGCAGGCCCTCAAACAAGCTGGTTATGGTCCTATCACTACTGAAATTCTGGACGCGCCCGAATTTTACTATGCCGAGGCGTATCATCAACAATATTT
>JBAVRC010000355.1:0-7189 GCA_049694615.1 Thermosynechococcaceae cyanobacterium
ATTCCCAGTAGATGGGACCGTGCACAGCGGTGAAACCCTGGTCAATGAAGCCATGCTGACGGGGGAATCTTTGCCCATGGCTAAAGGTCCGGGATCCCCTGTCTTGACCGGAACCCTGAACCAATCCCAGCCCGTGGTGATGGAAGCGGCCCGGATGGGCCAAGCAACGATCTTGGCTCAAATTATCCGCTGGGTTGAGGCGGCACAGGCCCGCAAGGCTCCGATTCAGCGGCTGGCTGATCGCGTGGCGGGCTATTTTGCCTACGGCGTGATGGCGATCGCCCTGTTGACCTTTGTATTTTGGGCAGCCTGGGGCACCGATTGGTGGCCAGCGGTGCTGGATGGGGCGGGAGTAATGCCCAACCACAGTCCTGCGCCCATGGCTGACATGATGGGGAACGATCATCGGGGATTGTTGCTGAGTCTGAAATTGGCGATCGCGGTCTTGGTAGTGGCGTGCCCCTGTGCCCTGGGCTTAGCGACGCCCACCGCCATTGTGGTGGGCACTGGATTGGGGGCGGAAAAAGGGTTACTCATTCGGGGGGGCGATGTCTTGGAAGCCATTCAACATCTGGATACCGTTGTGTTCGACAAAACTGGAACGCTGACTCTAGGTCAACCCATCGTGACCCATTATTGGTTGGCGATGCCCGGTGCAACCATGCTAGAAACCCCTGAGCAACTCTTGCAACTGGCTGCAAGTTTAGAAATCTATGCCCAACACCCCTTTGCGGTCGCCATTCAAGCTAAAGCACAAGCCTTAGGGTTGGCGCACTTCAGCGTGGCCGATTGGGCGATGCATCCGGGTGGCCTGTCGGCCCAATGGGAGGGGAACACATTGCATCTGGGCAGTTTGGGCTGGCTCGAAACCGAAGGGGTGGTGATTCTAGAGGGTGATCGCCAACGCGCCGATGCCTTAGCTCAACAAGGCCATAGTGTCGTCTTTTTGGCCCTCAATCGCCATTGCGTGGGTGGCATTGCCATGCAAGACCCACTCCGACCCGATGCGATTGAGACGGTCCGTGCCCTCCAGCAGCAAAGCCTGCGCGTCATGATGATCACGGGGGATCAACGGACCACGGCAATGGCGATCGCCCAACAATTGGGACTCAATGCAACCGATGTCTTAGCTGAGATCTCACCGACGGGCAAAGCGCAGGCGATCCAAGGGTTACAAACATCGGGCAGACAGGTTGGCATGGTGGGGGATGGCATCAACGATGCACCTGCTTTGGCCCAAGCGGATGTGGGTATTGCCTTAAGTTCAGGAACCGATGCAGCTATCGAAACAGCGCAGATTGTGCTGACCCGTGGAGAACTGCGATCGCCGCGACTCTGGGATGTGGTCCTAGCCCTTAAGTTGGGTCGAGCCACCTTCCGTACCATTCGCCAAAATCTATTTTGGGCGTTTGCGTACAACGCCTTGGGTATTCCGGTTGCCGCAGGGGTATTGCTCCCCACCTTTCATCTCGTTTTGAGTCCAGCAGCAGCAGCAGCCCTGATGGCCTTAAGTTCGGTGAGTGTGGTCACAAATGCCCTGCGGCTTCGGTTTATACCCCTCGAAACGGGTTAGTTTTTGCCCAATAACCTCTACTTACAGCTTGGAAATCTGAACTTTGCGATACGGGTGCTCCAGTTAAAGGAACCACTGGCCTTCAAGTATTCGGTGGTATACCAGAACGTGCAATCGTTGACCGGATCGACAGTCATGGCGCTATAGTCGCCCCAACGTTCAAGCCCCCCAGTCTGAGACCCACTACCAGCAATAATCGATTTTTCGGCCTGTAAGGTGTTCAGCGGATCCGTGACCAGACGACCGGTATAGCGGATTGCTGGGTTAATCGCAGCACTGGACGCACTATACCCCACGGCAATGTTCCCCAACTTGTCCATTGCAATACTACCCATCCAACGAGAGGTGGAATCCGGTGCGAAGGTGCTTTGTTGGAATACAGAGGCCGAGCCTCCGGCAAGGCGGAGTTCGTACCAGCGCACGCCAGCCCCGGACCCCACTGCAACGGAGTGGTTGACCACCAGCGATTCGGTGCCAGCTCGATTGCGATAAGCTAGTCGGTGCATCAAACGATCCCCGAGGGAATCCAGTCGTTGCGTTGTGCCCAATTGAGGAATGCAGGCACCGCCGCCGCAAGCGGGCGAGAACGCCGCCACGGGAATATTGGTTGGGCCGGTGAGGGTCGTATTTCCGGGCGTGACCCAATCGACTTTGAATTTCCAAAGTCGGAGTTTGTTGGTGCCGAAACTGAGGACATAATTCGGTGAGCCGACCGGCGGAGCAGTCTTCCCATCTAGGTCAGAGGGAAGCAGGCTACCAATGGATGTACCCAGTTGACGACATTGTTGCTTGGCTGGTTGACCGACTAACATTTTCGCTCGGTCATAGGCACATATTTTAGGACCGGCAAATGTAAACCCATTGTTGAAAATGTTGAACGAGATGTAGTACCCGTCGGGCCACACGCCCATTTTGGGATAGTCGTTAAACTGGACATTGCCGTAGCTGAAGGCATATCGGTTATAGGAACCCGTTGCATCAGATGTGGTTGACACCGCAACACATTGCAGAAAAGGCGTTGTACTCACTGAGAATTGGCTGATAACCCAACGCTTAGCGGCTTTATCGTAGGCGACAATCGGATCGCCATCGTTGTTAAATTCGCAACCGCCGCCAAATCCAGACCAAAGCGTATTGTTTGGGACAGGTCCCATAACGATTGCGCCTGTAATCTTATTAAACACGGCAAAGTCAACATTGACCGACTGGACATATTGTGTCGCTCCGACTGCACCAATCGTATCTGGCGGCGCAAAAAAGGGCGAAAACCCATAATCTCCCTGTCCGATGCCTGCAAAGTTCAATATCGGTGTCGGTATTTTAACTAACGAGCCTGCAACAGACGACTGAATGGCCCCATCCGGTCCAGCTTTGCCAGAAACCCCTAGCGGCGAGGTCAAACGTAAGGGTTTTACGCGCTGTGGAGATCGAGTGACCCTCGCTTTCAACGTGCGTAGGGGTGGTGAAACATCGTGTTTTATAGCCGAAGTGACTTCAACCGTTGCAGCAGACTCGGAGAAAGCAGTTGGCACGAAGATCGACTGGGCGAGCAAGGTAACGCCGAGGAGACCCGTTCCCGCAAGTCCGACCCATTTCATTGTTTTCATCGGGATAGAAACTCTCTTTTAGATTTAGAAACCTAGGCTTGATTCTTAGCCTCTACTGACAGACCATCCATCACACCCTCATCTGAAATCCTACCCTGGCATCAAACGACGCAATAGAAGCTGTCATAATGGGCAACAATCCCATTAACTTGGGTTGATCTCGAATTTTGAATTTTGCTTATGACTGGCTCCGTTGCTGCCTCGCCGGGACTCGCTTCGCGTCTGATTAATGGACTTCTAACTGTTCGACCGCTGGCGAATCTTCTCAAACAACAGGCCCGTGCAATGATGATTAAACGGGCTGAATCCATTGGTGTTCAATGGACTCAAGATGCACAAGCCCTGCGCGATCGCGGACTAGAAACCTGGAACTCGGAATTGCAACAAATTCAAGATCCCCACCTGATCTATCCCGACTACTACCTCAAGCCCTTCCACGCTTACGAAACCGGAAACCTGAGTTGGGACGCTGCGACGGAGGTCGAAGTTGCGGCCTATGCCGTTCATGCCCAGATCTGGTCCAAGGATGGGGCCAAGGATGGAGATGCCCAGTTGCGCAATAGTTTTCAGACCTTGCTGAAACAGCACATTGTCCCTGACCCGACTAGAATTTTGGACTTGGGATGCAGCGTGGGGATGAGTACCGTCGCCCTTCAGTCTGCCTATCCCAACGCTGACGTGACAGGGTTGGATTTGTCTCCCTATTTCTTGACCGTTGCCCAGTATCAACACCGTCAGGCCCAGCGCCCCATCCAATGGGTCCATGCTGCCGCTGAGCAAACCCCCTTTGCCGATGGCAGCTTCGATTTGGTGTCGACCTTTCTGATGTGCCATGAACTGCCGCAAAGTGCAACGAGATCTATGCTTCGAGAGGCACGCCGCCTGCTGCGATCAGGGGGACACCTGACCTTGATGGACATGAACCCAAGGGCCGAAGTCTTTGCTAAGCTACCGCCCTATGTCTTCACCCTACTCAAAAGTACAGAACCCTATTTAGACGAATACTTTACCCTTGATCTTGAAGCAGCCTTTATCTCAGAAGGGTTTGAAGCACCACTGGTCTTTCGCAATAGCCCCCGTCATCGCACCTTAATTGCCCAGGTGCGCTAGTTAACCATCTTCGTCATTGATGCAAATCTTGACAAACCCGTGCAGGATTTTCTTTCCTTTGCCAGAATATGTCCAGCTAGCTTATCAATCCTTGTTGCACCGTTCCCCAAAGCGGTTTGTTCAGTTGGCAATCTCTGAGCGATTTGACTGCCGAATCGAACCCCTGCTGTCTAGCCTCGGCACAATCCCTGAACCTGCTCAACTTTTTTGACGTTACATCCCACTCCTCGTCGATGCGCGGAACGTTGCATCCTTGGGAATAGTCATAATAGAAGAAGCACATCATGTGCCAAAGAATCAAGCCATTTTTTGAAGCGAATGTTTAAAAAAGTCTAAAGATGGATACAATCGTAGTGATGATTGGGAGACACCTGTGTTTTTACGACTTGCCGATCAACATCGCCAATACGTCCAAGACCTTGTGATGAGTCTACAAGCCTTGTCTAAGGTGCTTGAGTTGCGTGGCTATCCTGCCTCTTGCTACACCTGTGGCGTGCAGATGAATGGGGCCTCTTTTATGGTGAGTCTGGGTGACAACCACCTCATTCGCTTTCTGGTTTCCGACTACGGGATCACGTGGACGGAGATGCGCGATGACCGAGAACTCATGAAATTGGAAGGCGCAGAAGCGATCTGCCAACTCCAAGAACTGGCCAATTTGACCAAACATGCCCCAGAACAAAAGATCGGTGCTTCAGCCCTGCTCAATTTGGTTTCGTAAAGGGCACCCTAGCGGTTGATCCATTGGACTTGGAATCCCATCGATTGCGTTCAGGGGGACGGGACGGTGTTAAATTGGATCCGCTGTAAAATTTCGCTTTGTCTTAAGCCCAGTAGCGGAAATCGTTGCACAAGTCGATGTTGTTGAGCGGAGGACTGGGTCGACAAGGAGAGTCCATTCTCTGTACCTGAGAGGTTTTTCCATCTCTATGACCCACTCGGACGCCCATTGGCAACATCAGTTTATTCAAACCAATCGCATCAATTTGCACTATGTCACGCAAGGCTCAGGGGATCTGGTTCTCCTCCTGCATGGCTTTCCTGAGTTTTGGTACGCTTGGCGCTTTCAAATTCC
The DNA here is from genome assembly GCA_049694615.1 of Thermosynechococcaceae cyanobacterium. Lineage (GTDB taxonomy): Bacteria > Cyanobacteriota > Cyanobacteriia > Thermosynechococcales > Thermosynechococcaceae > JAAURS01. The sequence goes on from JBAVRC010000355.1 coordinate 5,366, forward strand.
AGTCTTATCGCGTCATTTCAAGGTCGTGGTTCCTGATTTAAGGGGGTACAACGACTCGGATAAGCCGACGTCGGGTTACGATCTCGACACCTTAACCCAGGATATTTTGGGTTTAATCAAAAACCTCGGTTTCTCGAAAGCCCATATTGTGGGGCATGGGTGGGGTGGCATGATTGGCTGGAACTTGGCGCAAAAGTTTCCTGAGTCGCTGCTCAGCCTATCCCTTTTGAGTGCACCCCACCCCCAAGCCCTCCTGAAGACCTTGACCAGTAATCTGGAGCAATTGCGCCAACATTGGTACCTCTTGGCCCTGCCGTTGCCAAATGTCCCAGAATGGTTACTGCAACAAAATTTAGCGAGTTTTCTCCAGAATTGGTTCCAAGGTCAGGCCATTCGCAAAGCGGCCTTTTCCACTGATACCCTACGGATTTACCAAGCGGCACTGTCTAAAACGGGAGCCCTGTCGTCTGCTCTCAATTACTATCGCACTTGGCTATCCCCTCAGACTTGGTTGGCACGTTTGCAAGAACCGCTCCGTCCCATTCAAGTGCCGACTTTGGTGCTGTGGGGACAAGAGGATGCGGTGCTGAGTCCCACCCTGACCGAAGGGTTTGAGCGGTTGATTTCTCTCCCCTTCCGCTTAAAGCTGATCCCGGAGTGTGGCCATTGGATTCAGCAGGAAGTGCCTCAGGTGGTCAATCTAGAATTGCTATCGTTTTTGCGCAATAATTACAAACTGCCTCAGCCGTCTCCCCTACAATGAACTTAATAATTCTTAATCATTAAGTTTTGCCAGGAGATCGACATGTCTGGGTTAAGCGACCTTTTAGAGCCGCTAGCGGCGTGGTTTCGCGGATTGGGAATGCCTGAGCCGATCGTTCATTGGGGGCATCCCGCCATGATGGGGATTGTCCTGTTTGTTGTGGGCGGGTTTGTGGGGTTGACGGGATGGAAAAGTCGCACCTTGGCTGAAAAAGACCCTGATGCGGCCCTCAAAAATCGCATGGATCATCGCAAGATGGCTCCCCTGATGTTTTTGTTTATTGTCATGGGGTATACCGGTGGGATTCTATCGCTGGTTGTCCAGCAAAAGTCCATTTTTGAGAGTTCGCATTTTTGGACGGGATCGGCAGTCATTTTACTCCTGTCGGTCAATGCCGTTTTAGCGGCAACCCAGTTTGGCGGGCAACAGGTGCTCCGTTCAGCCCATGCGTATCTGGGGAGTGCAGCTTTAGTGCTCTTTGCCGTTCATGCTGCGTTGGGGCTAAAGCTAGGTTTATCGATTTAGCCTTTGCCCTTGGCACTTACGGGGCAATTCGCCCTGTAAGCGCTTATCGGGTTTAGGCTGCATGGGCAAAGGTCAACGGGCTGGGGGTGTTGATACCGTAGCCTTGGGCAAAATCGACACCAATGCTTTGTAACTGATCTAAGATGGCTTGACTTTCGACCCATTCGGCAATGGTCTGAATGCCCATCAAATGGCTGAGACGATTGAACGCTTCGACCATGGCATAATCCATGCGATCGCGGTCGATATCTTTGACAAAGCCACCATCGATTTTGAGGTAATCGACTGGGAGTTTTTTGAGGTAAGCGAAGGAACTCATGCCGCTGCCAAAGTCGTCGAGGGCAAAGCGACATCCCAACTCTTTGAGGGCTTGAATGAACTGGGCGGCATGGTCCAAGTTGGCGATCGCCGTAGTCTCAGTAATCTCGAAGCAAATGTCGGCGGGGGAAATGGGAAATTCGGCAAATAGTTCTTTGAGAAATCCGAGAAACTGGTCGCAATTCACACTGTTCCCTGACAAATTAATCGCGTAGAGG
>JBAVRC010000356.1:0-3245 GCA_049694615.1 Thermosynechococcaceae cyanobacterium
CCCTACTGGCTCGTCCGCTGGAGCGAACCAACCACCGCCGCTATGGCCAAAATTGCCGCAGCCTACGAGCGATCGCCCCAGTTGGCAAGCTTGAGTGCGATCAGCCAAGCCTGGACCGACCTGTCGAGTACAAAATCCTAACGTTGGGATTGTTCCTTTCTCCCCCATCACGCAACATCCTGGAGACCCTGCTATGCCCACTCTGGAAGCCCCCACCAAACTGCCCCCCTCCACCCACGAATTTGCCGAAATCATTCATCGCCTGGAAGCCGGCGGGGCCATGCTCCCGGATACCCCAGAAAACTTGATGCAAATTATCGGCATTTACAAAGCCTATGCCGTGCCCATGGACTTCTACTGGCGCGACTTGCTCTACATTGCCGAACATGTCTTCCTCAATCCTCTCCCGTTCTTCAAGTATTTCATCCCCAAGCCGTATCTAGACCTGCCCAACCACTATGCCGGGGACACCGCCGATCTGCGCATCTGGCGCGGGGAAGCCACCGCCCACCCGGAACTCCTGGACTTCATGGCCAAGGGCGAAACCTTCAAAATGCCCAAGATCTTCCATCACTGGTTCCATGATCGCGTCAATATGGAATTTGCTGAAGCCTGTATGCAAGCCATGCTCTGGCACGGGCGCGATATGGGTTGGGGCTTATTCGACGGCTATCTCGATAGTGACGAGTATCGGGCCAATGCGGATCGCGCCATTAAAGCCTATTTCAAATACAATCTGCCCATGTTGGCGCTCTACAAACTCTTCCCAGACATGTTTTTAGAGCAATGCCGCATGATGTCCTATTACGCCAATCTAGGCTTGTTCTGGGAGATCATGGCTCCGGTCTTTTTCGAGATGTCGGATATTTTCGACGAAGGCGGGTTTAAGGGTGTCCCCGATGCCATGAATTTTCTGGTGAATGGGATTTTTGCCATTTCCGGTCGCCCCATTTACCATCACGTTTACATTCGCGGCGAGTGCTACGAAATTATTCCCAAGTCGAAGGGCTTCATGTGGCTCTACGAAGCAGCTTTGCCCTACGTGGAAGCCGTTTTCTATCGCACGGCACCGTTCCGGGGCACCAAATCCTATAATGCACAGGCGGGACAGGTTCCTACGGAGCAGAAGGAGTTTCATTACGGCATTTTGTATGCGGATGTGTTTCCGGTTGGTTCAGCAGGAATTCCGCCCACATTACTGATGCAAGATATGTTGCACTTTTTGCCGCCCTATTTGGTGGAGTATTACCAGCAACATTGTCGCGGTGAAGATGACGTGCTGATTCAGTTGGGTATTACCTTTCAGCGATCGATGTACTGTGTCACCTCTGCGGTGATTCAAGCCTTGCGGCAGGCGTTGTTGTATCCCTTGGACGATCCCAATCCCAAGCATTTAGAGGCCAATCGGGCCTTTTTCGAGGCACAAATGGATCGGTTCAAGCGTCCCGAAGCACGATTGCGGGATATCCAAACCCAGGATTATCGGTAGGCGATAGGCTGACTTGCAGCCAACGCCAATATCCGCAGTGGGTTCAACCCTGGTCACCCAGCAATGCAAGGATCGCATCAGAAACTAAATGTTGGTTAGGATAGCTTTAGAAAAGCTCATCTCTTGAGAGTTTTACCATGATACCTACAACACATATTCTTCATAGCGATCCTGACATTTTGGGGGGAACCAAGGTTTTTGTAGGCACCCGTGTACCCATAAAAACTTTACTTGATTATCTTGAAGCAGGCGATTCACTAGATGAGTTTTTGGATCATTTTCCCAGTGTCAAGCGTGAGCAAGCTATAGCTGCTCTAGAGCTAGCTAAAGAGATGTTGACTACTCATGCGAATCCTACTTGATGAATGTGCCCCAAGACCTTTAAAGCGTGAACTTGCTGATTATGAGGTACGCACAGTTGTCGAGATGGGCTGGTCAGGGAAAAAGAATGGTGAATTATTGCAGCTTATGGTACAAGAAGGCTTCACGGTCCTGCTCACAACAGATCAAAATTTGCACTATCAGCAAAATTTGCAGCAAACTGGAGTAGCAGTCGTTGTTCTTGTGGCACCTAGTAATAGACTGCCTGATTTAGTTCCTTTAATGCCAGATGTTCGTAACGTCCTGAATATAATTGTTCCGGGGAACGTGATTGAAGTTGGAGGCTCCTGAAAATTGTCGTCTTCGTGCCCTGCTAAAAGCACATCATCCTACTTCAAAGGAGGGACAGCTATGTACGCTGTCATATCATCAGATAAAACCCAACTGCCACCCGGTACTGTAGTGCGGATGCCCGGTTCTTGGCAAGACTACTGTGTACTGCGCGATAGTCGAGGCGATGGCTCCATTCCCCGCATTAAATATCGTGATGGAGAAATTTTGCTCATGAGTCCCATGCCTCGGCATGGCCGGGAAGCCCATTTGCTGGCTCGGATTGTCGAAGCGCTTCTAGATAGTGAAAATCGCAATTACGAAGCCTTCACCCCCATCACGATGGATATTCCTGAATCAAGGGGGATTGAACCGGACTATTGCTTTTACATCGATAACTGGCAAGCTGCCGTCGGCAAAGATCGGATTGATTGGCAAACCGATCCGCCCCCGGATCTCGTTATTGAGATTGATGTGACTACTTACACCGCTGCTGAGGATTATCTGCCCTATCAGGTACCCGAAGTGTGGTTGTTTAAAAAAGGGCGTTTGTTGATTTATCAACTGTTAGAAGATCGCTATACCTTGCAAGAAACCAGCCGATTCTTTCCTGATTTTGATGTGCATTCAATTACAGCTCAATGTCTACAAAGGGCGGCAGAACAAGGCACAGGGGTTGCCTTACGAGAACTGCGATCACAGCTTGAATGACCCCAATATTTAAGTTTTTTACCCTCATCCGCAAAAGAGAACCCATTATGGCCGATATTGTCGATATTGCAGTCAGTGCCGGATCCTTTGAAACCCTAGTCACAGCGGTCAAAGCTGCCAACTTGGTCGAAACCCTTAAAAGTCCCGGTCCCTTTACGGTCTTTGCACCCACCGACGAAGCCTTTGCTAAACTCCCACCTGGTACCATTCAAACCCTGGTACAAAACATTCCGCAGTTAACCCGCATCTTGACGTTTCACGTCGTCTCCGGCAAACTTTCTAAAGCCGATCTCGTCAAACAAGGGGTTGTGACATCGATCGAAGGATCGCCGATTAAAATCGATGGATCCGACGGATTCGAGGTTAAGAATGCCACCGTTGTCGCCGCCGATAT
>JBAVRC010000357.1:0-3890 GCA_049694615.1 Thermosynechococcaceae cyanobacterium
GATGGGGGTAGCGATATCCCTACCCAATGGGTAAGAGCTAAAGCGTTACAGCAACTTGACTCTGCCAATTTTGCCAGCGCTGAGCAACCGTTTGCCAATGAGAGGCTAGTTCTTGGGCAAATTCGAAGGATTGTAGACCGGACCGCCACATCACTAAGGCATCTTCTCCAGTATCGCTGTAATATTTGGGTCGACGTCCAGCCGTGGTAAAGCCCAGTTTTGTGTAGAGTGCGATCGCAGCCTGGTTAGAGGCCTTCACTTCTAAGGTGGCCTGACGGTTGCCACGTCGCCGAGCCAACTCTAGCAACCCCAGAAAGACGGCATACCCCAAAGACCGCTGACGTTGAGTCGGGTGGACCGCCAATAAAACCAGATGGGCTTCTTCTAAAATCGACCAAGCGCAACCCAGTGCCAGTAATTGAGAGGGATCGGCTAGGGGCCAGATGCCAATTAAATCGCTGCTGTCTCGTGCCAGCTCTTGACGGTAGGCTTGGAGATTCCACAGTCCGCCCAAAACCTGTCGGTCGAGTTCCCATGCCGCTGACAACAGTTGCGTCGGCAGGGGCTGCAAGGTCATTAAAATCACACCGTGGCTCAACCAGAAGAATGCATCCAGAACCGCCAAATTGTACACTGAAGTATTGCGTGCCTACAAACCCTTTGCCGTTTCAAAAATTTTGACGAAGCGACGAAGGACGCCGTTTTCTTCTTCTCATTCAAGCTTCGGCTTCTAGTCCAATTTCCGGATCCATTCGCGTTATGGTCACTGTTCAGCCTTTGGAGCGCCTTTCAACCGGTGCAGACTTTTTATCCGTTCAGCCTCAGCCTCAAGACACTACGGTGTCGCCCAATCAACAGTTGCTGCCCCTAAGCGCCCGCCTTGCCCATTCAAACACCCTCGAAATTGGCGGATGCAGTGTGGTGGAGTTGGTAGAGCAATTCGGATCGCCGCTTTACATTCTGGACGAATCTACCCTGAGAGCGGCCTGTCGACAATACATCCAAGGTCTGCAACAGCATTATCCTGGGGTCTCGCAAGTATTGTATGCCTCTAAGGCATGGAGTTGTGTTGCCGTCTGTGCGGTGGTTGCCAGCGAAGGTCTGGGACTCGATGTGGTATCGGGCGGGGAACTTTACACAGGGTTAACCGCTGGGGTCGATCCGACCCAAATTTATCTGCACGGCAATAACAAATCGGTGGAGGAGTTGCGGTATGCCATTGATGTGGGAGCCACGATCATTGTCGATAACTGGCTGGAGTTGAACCACCTCGTTGATTTAGCGAAAACGGCTGAGCGTCCCATCCGAGCCATGCTCCGTATTACCCCCGGCATTGAGTGTCATACCCACGACTATATTCGCACCGGACACTTGGACAGCAAGTTTGGGTTTGATCCAAACCAGTTACCCGATGTTCTCCAATTTGCCCAGCAGCATCCTGAAATTGAGTGGGTTGGACTACATGCCCATATTGGGTCCCAAATTTTTGAATTGCAGCCGCACCAGGATTTAACCGGGGTGATTGCCGATGGGTTGGCGATCGCCCAATCCTACGGGTTGCCCATGAACGAGTTAAATGTGGGGGGTGGCTTGGGCATCCGCTATACCGAGTCCGACGATCCCCCCAGTATTGCAGATTGGTGTCAGGTGATTGGCGAAGGGGTTGCAGCAGCTTGCCGGGCGCGATCGCTCCCCCTGCCCAAATTGATCTGCGAACCAGGGCGATCTTTAATTGGCACAGCCTGTGTTACCGCCTATCGCGTCGGGAGCCAAAAAACCGTTCCAGGCATTCGCACGTATATATCAGTGGATGGCGGAATGTCCGACAATCCGCGACCGATTACCTATCAATCGCAATACCGGGCCATGATTGCCAATCGCATGGGAGAAGCAACGACCGAAACCGTAACCGTTGCTGGAAAACACTGTGAGTCTGGGGATATTTTGCTGAAAGATGTCGCCTTGCCGCCTTGCAGTCCTGGCGATATTTTGGTGGTCATGACGACGGGTGCCTATAACTACAGCATGGCCTCCAATTACAATCGGTTGTCGCGTCCAGCCGCCGTTTTGGTTCAAGATGGAGAAGCCAGTCTGATTCTGCAACGTGAAACCTATGCCGACTTGGTCCGTCAAGATTGTTTCCCCGAACGATTGAGGTCAAGTCGTGAGTCATAAGGGTTCATCGTAAGGATCGTTTGTTCCCCACTCGACGGTAGGTTTCAATCATCGGTTATCAGCAAAAGGCTGTCGTAGGGTAGGATTGCAACGCTCGTTTTCATCAGCGCAAAAGGTTGAACCATCGGCATGGAAGGGCTTCAGCAATGGCTGGTTAACCATCATTTGACGCAGTCATTGCTGTTGTTGACTGACTTAGGGTTAGTGTTAGCACTCACCTATATTGTCCTTTTGGTCATTGCGGAACGGCGTACACTCTGGATGGTGCGCGGGTTTATCTTTTTAATGTTGGCGGCAGCCGTCAGTCAACGACTGCGCCTTACGTTATTGAGTTTTGTGCTGAATAATTTGGTGATTGGATCTGCAGTGGCAATGGCTGTAATATTGCAGTCGGAAGTGCGCCGTTTCCTAGAACAACTGGGACGAGGCGAGGTTCTCAGTCTGTTGCGTCCTAGCTCGCAAGGCAGTCCCGGCTCCAATAACCTGGTGATTGAAGAAATCGTCGATGCGATTCGCGATCTGTCGCAAAATCGAATTGGTGCGCTCCTCATTTTGGAAACCACCACAACGCCCATTGATGAACGCGATTTTTCAGTGCCGGGGGTGCGGCTCAATGCGGAGGTGTCCAGCGAACTGATTCAAAGCTTGTTTCAAACCACGACCCTACTCCATGATGGTGCAATTTTAATTCGGGGCTCTAAGATTGTGGCGGCAGGGATTATTCTCCCTATTTCCGACCGGGATGCATCGCGGCAACTCGGGACTCGGCATCGAGCAGCGATGGGTATTACCGAACGGGTGGATATCTGTCTCTGTATTGTGGTCTCGGAAGAAACCGGATCCATTTCCTTGGCCGAGAAAGGAGCCCTTAATCGTCCGTTGACGAGCAGTAAACTGAAAGAATTGTTGGAGGAGCGGCTCACCTTTGCCATTGAACGCGAAGTCGCGGTCCCCAGTTTGACGCGGTTAGGGCGTCAGGCCAGAAAAAACATCCTCAGTTCTTTGTCGCGTTTCGTTCATTTCTCTGTTACTCGTAAGAAAACATGACTTTAAAGCCAACGGTTCTGACGGTCCTTCCACCCGATCTTGATGCGCAACGACTGCCCAGACACGTGGCTGTGATTATGGACGGGAATGGACGTTGGGCAAAACGCCAGGGTTTGCCACGGGTGATGGGGCATCGTCATGGGGTGGATACCCTCAAGGACCTGCTCCGGTGTTGCAAGGACTGGGGCATTGAGGCGTTGACGGCCTATGCGTTTTCGACGGAAAACTGGGGTCGCCCGATGCCGGAGGTGGAATTCCTGATGACGTTATTTGAGCGGGTGCTGCGACGCGAACTTCAGGAAATGGTGGAGGAGGGCGTCCAAATTCATTTTGTCGGCGACTTGGAGGGGCTGCCCAAGTCTCTGCGGGATGAAATCGATCGGGCGATGACGGCCACTCAGCACAATCAAAAAATTAAGTTTATTGTGGCAACCAATTATGGTGGACGGCGGGAGATTCTCCAGGCTTGTCGGGCGATCGCCGAGAAGGTTCGCTTGGGCGAGCTATGCGCCGAAGACATTGACGAAAGCGTGTTTGAGCGACATTTGTACACCGCTGGGATGAGCGATCCCGATCTGCTGATTCGGACCAGCGGCGAAAAACGGGTGAGCAATTTTTTGCTCTGGCAAGTGGCCTACGCTGAACTCTATATTACTGATACCCTTTGG
>JBAVRC010000358.1:0-2214 GCA_049694615.1 Thermosynechococcaceae cyanobacterium
TCTGTACTGTGCTCTAGGTTGTTGTCCCTAGTCTGTTTTGATTCTTTAGGAAAGTCCGTCCATTGTTGCGCAATGTTACACCCTGACCAAGCAAACCCTCTGGTTTTATGACGATTACCCCAAGCCCCCAGGATGACCCAAGGTTGCGCCACTGGATGGAGGTTGCTGGGATTCCCAGTTGGCGGGCGTTGTCCCAGTTGAGCGGTGTATCGCGGCGCAAGATTGAACAGTTGCGTCACGGAGAAGCCCATTTACTGTCTGTGCAACAGGCCCGTCAATTGGCCGACGCGCTCCAGATTTCCCTCTCAGATCTGTTACAAACGCCCCTTAATCTACCAGCCGCTCCTGAGTTAGCCAAGGTGCAAGCCGAGTATCAACGGCTGCAAGCTGCCCAACAGGACTTGCGATCGCAATTGACCCAAGATCTCCAGGCCGAGGTGCTCCATATCCTGGAACCCTTGTTGCTCCAATGGCCCACTGCTGCCTATGCCGCCCAGCAAAATTCTACGGCCCCGGCAGTGCGCATTCTGCCCTTGTTGCGGCCCCTAGAGCAGTTGTTGCAAACCTGGCACATTGAACCCATTGGGGCTGTGGGAGAAACGGTCGAGTACGACCCCCAGGTGCAGCAATGGGCTGAACCCACACCGCCGCCAGAAATGGGCACGTCGGTACGGGTGACCCATGTGGGGTATCGACAGGGGCAAAAACTCTTGTATCGGGCCAAGGTGCGATCGCCGCTGCCACCCTAACCGATTTCGCCAGATGCAAATTTAATTGGGCGATCGCACTCCCTATCTCTCACCAAAAACCCGAAAACTTTGCGAAAAAAGCACTGACATCGCTGGTGGGCTAACGAATGGCGCTCAGGGGCGCGAGAAATAATTTGTAGTGTCAATCAGTATTGTGTTTCGAGCGTCCTCTTGCAGCGCAGTGTTAGGCGGCAGCCTTCTGCACACTAGCACTTTGAGGATAACGGAATTGGGATGCTCACGATAACAAATCTTCGACTCGTTCAACTGAGTAGAAGTTCTAGATCTGAGTTAAGCTCCTTAAGGAAATTCATTAAATCATCACCCTTGCACATCATGCTCACTGAAATACTGCTACCGCTACGCCATTGATATTGACTCATAATCATATAGTGATACAAATAAATAATGACTCTATACTCTCTAGGAGTGAAGGGAGCGACACCAACTTCCAGAGTTACCCCTGGATAGACTGTCGAGAAATAGGCACGTTCGTCTTCAGGAGTGGATTGTTGTTCAATATCTTGGATAAATGACTGAAAACTTGGGTGCAGTGCTGGATTCACGTAGGATACTGAGCGATATACATCAGAACTATCTGCACTCAGAGTGCTGAAGATCTCAGTGTTGTCAGAATCTAAAATCTTTACTGAAAGAAATGGATAGCCATCTTCTCTCAATGAGAAGCCCGCCTCAAGGATAGTAAATTGTTCGGGGTTGAAAATACTAAGATCTGAGTTTCGAATTTGTCGATAAGCAGACGTTTTCATTGACGATCAAGCAGAGTTTTTAAATAAAGCACATCTCAGCATAAAGAAAATAAGCTGAAACTACAAAAAGCTCAAAGCCTAACGGCCTGGAGTTGAGCGGACGGCGATGCATTTTCAACCACAGCTACTCGTATAAACATCCGTTCCGCTCCAACGACTTGTTATACAGCGCAGACTGGATTGAAAGACGATCGCAGCTCCCTTATTCTCACCTAACCCATGAAACCTTGCAAGATGAAATGCCGACTGCTTCACCCAAATTTACAAACGTTCCTAACCTTTATACATGACTTACAGTTTCTGATGGCTCGAATGAGCCATTTACAAAGTCTTTGGGATGAGATGTTTGAGACTGATTCGCGATTGAGATTTATGTTCGTCTCCAAAATCTAATCCACAGCCATTTCTTCGATCCCAGATCTAACCTAAACCCTTAATTGCACCCTATATTTTCGCGACCGTATAACTATATTTAGATCTCCATTGGAGATCTAAGATGACTTTCCTTATGCCCCTTGGGACGCCGGAAAGCCTTGGTATAACTCGGATTATCGTCTATTACCCCAGAAATGACAATCCTGCAAAAGGTAGATATCGAAACCGCAATAAAATCGCTTAAATGCTTGACTAGAAAGCTTTTTGGCTATTTTCCCCAACGCGCAAAACCGACAAATGAAGCCCGAACTGGTCAAAAT
>JBAVRC010000359.1:0-2749 GCA_049694615.1 Thermosynechococcaceae cyanobacterium
GAAAGGGGCTAAGACCTTCTGACTTCCACTGATCGCTTTTGTAATGTTCTAAGTTAATTCACTTGGTTCAAAGTTTTTAGTCAGACACCATTGGATCTCGAAGTTTAATACCTAAAGATGGTCGGTACTTTTCAGTATATAGGGTAAGCACGATAAGGGGGGATCTTCTTTAAGATAATTGATCGCCAAAATCTGCTTTCGAGCTGAGGTACGATACATGAGCCCTTAACGCTTCCTAATCGAACGCTATAGGTTGATTGCGCGGGCTCTTGGTCTATTCCCAGTCATGAAGAAACGCTTTCCCCATTCACCCACCATGTACACACAAGTCTCAAACACCTTGCGCTAGCCTCTCCAATTCTGGGGGTAGAGGGCATGATTAGGGCTAAAGGGCGATCGCATTTACTGACTCATATTTGCTGCTACCTTGGGCACATCGTCGCATAGATGGCGATCACTTTCACTCACCTTAGGGTTATTCTGCAAATAATCCCGAATGCGATCACACCCTTTGCCAAGCAGTTCATCTAATCGTCCAATCTGCCAAAGTTTAGCAGTGCCATTTTCACCTACAGTAACCAATAAGTTACTGTCAGAGCTAAGAGACACTATTTTGCTTTTATCTAAATGAGCTTGAAATTTAACAAATTCCTTGTTTGACGATAAATCCCACAAGCTAACATTGCCATCCTCGTAATCTCCAGTGGCAGCTAAGCTATCTTCATAATTAAAACTGATGTCAGAAAATCCTCGACGTGTTCCTTTTAATGGTAATTCAGCTTGTTTTTTAAAGTCTTTTTTATCCAATAAGCTCCAAAAACTAAAAGTTTGATCCCCCAGGCTGCTCCAGGGGGAAGCAGAAATGAATATCTTGTTTTCATGGCTCCAATTCTCGCTCGTGATTCTATGCTCAAGCAATTTTATTTTATTCACTTGTTGGTTTGACAAGTCAAATACTTCAACAATACTATTAGGATCATCACTAGAGACTAATACCAATTGCTTGCCATCCGGACTAAAACTGAGTCTTCGTGGAAAATTCTTTTTAGAATCGAATTCCTTGAATCTCTTAATCTCTTTTCCCGACCAATCAAATAAATTAACAGTGCCATCTTCTCTTGCAATCGCTATTTGTTCGCCATTTGGGCTAAGACTTAGAATATTTTCAGGATCGTACTGTCCTTGAAATTCCATGAGTTGATTGCCAGACAAATCCAGCAAACGGACTTTACTATCTTTCCCAACAGTTACTAATTTTTTGTCGTCACTACTAAAACTTGCGCTCACAAAAGATCCTTGGAATTCTTTATTCAAACTCAAGCCCAATTGTTCGCCCTGCAAGTCCCACAACCGCATAGTATTATTAGATGATGTAGTAAGTAGATGCTTGCTATCGGGGCTAAAGCTTAGCCGTACAATTGGAATCTTTCCTGTTTTTAATGTCTCTACTCTTCCATTAGATAAGTTTCTCAAACTAACAGTGCCAACCTCAGAACCTGAGGTTGCAAGGTACTGACTATCTGGACTAAAACTTGAGATATTGTCTTTGCCTATGTTATTTCCTTCAGTCAGTTTAGAAGTCTTATTTTGTTCCCAATTCCACAAGATGTTAAGACTTCCGCCCTGTCCAGATCCAGAAAGAAGCACGAGGTTTTTGCCATCTGGCCCAATCGTTACTTTATTGACTCCTCCCGGAGGAGTGAATTTGCCCAACAACTCTTCGCCTGAAGCACCCCACAGGTAGGCTGTGTGATAATCTTGAGTAACCGTAACCATTAATAGCTGACCATCGGAGCGAAAACCAGCAGTGATGACCTTGACTCCCGGATCAGTTTTTTGGAGTTGTTTGCCTGATAAATCCTGCACGAGAGCAATGCCATCCTTATCTCCGACACTCACAATTTGACTGCCATCTGGGCTAAAACTGAGGCTTGTAACGTCGCCTTGATGTCCCTCCAATTCAATTGGCGGTAGATTGTTCTTCCAATCCCAAAGACGAATGGTTCCATTTTCAGTGCCAATCGCTAGACTGTTGCCATCGGGACTAAAAATTATTTTTTTGACTAAGACCTGATTTCCTGGTAGCTCAGCTAACCGTTTACCTTGTGGGTCTAATACTCTGACAGTGCCATTCTGCTCATGGCTGGTCATCAGTAGCTGATCATCTTTACTCCAAAAAATGCTGTCAGCGTCGTCGGACGATCCTTCAAGTTGATTGTATTCTTTGACCGAATAAACTGCCTTTCGCAGGTTTCTGATGACTTGATTTTGTAGCTGCTCCTCTGGCTTGACTATTTGCAAAAGTGGGTGCTTCAGTGCTTTTCCTGCCCTTAGACTATTTATTAAAGCATCTAAGACAGGTTGATCTGATTGCAACTTAGCTTCTGAGGATTCGCTGTAGGCTAGCATCTGACTTATTCCTGCTTGTCTTTGTCCAATCAGAGCCGCGATAGTTAGCCCGCTTAATCCCAGGATCACTCCGGTCGCAATCCGCCATCGCCAGCTTGTGTTTTGGCGTCTTTGTAAAACACTTTCTTGGACAAACTCTGCTTCTACCTGGTTAAACCAATTGTTCTTAGACTGGAGTTGCTGATTCAAGACATCCAGATAAGGGTTTGTATTCCACAAAAACTGTCCGGGCTGCTCTTGCGATCGCTCTTTCTGCGGTTGCGATCGCTGCCATAGTCGAGCAACTTGAGTACTGGCTTTGCTCAACAAATTTTCGATGGTGTAGAACCCCCGATCCAAC
>JBAVRC010000360.1:0-4186 GCA_049694615.1 Thermosynechococcaceae cyanobacterium
AAACAACGTCGAGGCCAAAGCAGCGGTGCCTAACCCCAACCCCATTTGCAGCACCGCACTGGTGTCGGCATTAGGAATGGCATAGTCCATCAACAAGCCCGTTGCCTGGGGGGTTAACATGCCCAACAGGGTCACCGCAACCCCGGCCAGCAACGTCAGCACTAGGGTTTTGCCTTGTTGCTCTAGGGCAAAGCTAAACAGGCTTCCCAAGCGATCGCGGGTGGCGGGGAAGGAGCGATAAAAGGTATAGGCGATCGCCTCTAATTGGTTGGCGGCATTGCGCGTCACAGGCAGGCGCTGTTGTGTCTGGGGATGCAAGACCTCATAGATCCCGGATGGCTTGGGCAAGATGGCGACGGGGATATGGTCTTCCCGTAGATGGCCCAACAGCGGCCCCGCATCCTGCTGCCACCAACGATCATGTAAAAGCACCCGCCGCACCCGGACTTGAGAAGCACGGGCGATCGCCAAAATCGGGTCCATCTGCTGGTCGGGATTTTCGGAGGCGCGGATGGGCTGAATGCGAATGCCCTGGGCATGTCCCACCGCCCCAGCCGCCACCAACAGGGGGCTGCCCTGCGGCACCACGGCCCCTTGGGTCGGGTTAATCGCCGCCGCCAATTGGCGAACCGCACCGGTTGTGGCCGATTGGTTGAGGGCTGCTTTCCGGTTGAGTTGTTGCCAAATGGCCTGACGGTGTTGATCGGCCCAATCCGCTAAAACGGCCAAGACTTGGCGATGAAATTGCGCCAGGGTCTCGGATACCGATGCAACCTGGGACCATTGGGGTAGGCTGGGCCGCATCTCCAAGGGCTGTAGGCTGTCTTGAAGTTGTTGGCACCACCGCTGTAAGGCTTTGATGGGTTCCGACGCGCCATCGCGAACCGCCTGATCCAAGGCTTCGGCAGAGAGGGGTTGGAGGGAAACGGTGTCTAGGGCGATCGCCACCAAGGTCCAGGCAGGATCTTCAATCGGTGGAATGCTAAACAAGCCAGTATTGGAGTCCAGATCAAACAGATGGTGCGGGCGGGACGGATACTCAGAAGCGGGTGGAATGGCTGTAATGGCGACGGGGCCTGAAGTGACCCAGCCAATGGCGTGCATGGAACTCAACGCAAATCGTTCGTAGGGCTGAAGGTGGATCGGTGGCGTCAAGGGGGCGAACAGCGCAGATAGATCGCCGCGCTTAGTCACTGGAACAGGGGACCACCCATCCTGTGGAACAGAACCAACCGCATCATCTAAGGGGACCGACAACGCTCCCGATTCCGTGGCGCGCAGGGCTTCCCCTTCGGACTGAATCAGGCGGGTGTAAGGTCCATTTGCGGCCCATAGTTGGGCGTGGGTGCCTTGCTCCACCACTTGACCGCGATCCAACACCAAAATCCAATCGCAGTCCCGAATGGTGCTGAGGCGATGGGCGATCAGTAAACAGGAACAGCCCCGGCGACGCAGGTTGCGATCAATGCGCTGTTCGGTTTCGGCATCCAAGGCCGAGGTAGCCTCATCCAACACCAAAATGGCGGGGTTATTGATGAGGGCACGGGCAATTTCCAGGCGTTGACGTTGGCCACCGCTGAGGTTGGCAGCGCCCTCTAGCAACAGGCTGTCATAACCGCCAGGGAGGGCCAGGATGGTCTCATGAATTTCGGCATCGCGGCAAGCCCGAATCAAATCCGCATCGGGCACGGTGTCGTCCCACAGGGTGAGGTTGTCGCGCACGGTGCCGCCAAATAGAAAAATATCCTGCTCCACCATCGCCAGGGATTGGGCCAACACTAAGGGCGGAATCTCCGAGCGGTGTTGTCCATCAAAGGTCATCTCCCCCGACCAGGGCTGATACAACCCACAGGCCAGTTTGGCCACGGTTGACTTCCCTGACCCGCTGCCGCCCACCAAGGCCACCCGTTGACCCGGTTTAATGCGCAGGTTAAAGGACTCGATGAGGGGAGATTCCACGCGGCTATAGCCAAAGGTCACCTGGTTAAATTCCACATCCCCGCGCAATTGCGGGCTGTCCATCGTGGAATCAGAGCGATCGCTCAAGGTAGGGGCGGCTTGCAAAGCCTCGTCAATCGGGTTTTGCAGGACATCATCCAGGCGATAGAGATCGCTCTCTAGATTTTGCAATTCTTGGCCAAAATTAACGAGGGTGCGGATCGGTAACTGAAAGCTGGTCATTAACCCCTGGAACGCCACCAACATCCCAATACTCAAATGCCCCTCTATCACCCGCAGTCCACCAAAGACCAAAATCAGCATGGCGGTCAGAGAGGAGAGCAAGGGGGGCAAAATGCCAATGGTTTGATTGGTGCGGTCCAGGGATTGTTGGGCATTGAGGTATTTGGCATAATACCCGGCCCATCGGGCAAAGAAATCCGACTCAGATGCCGAGGCTTTGAGGGTTTCAATACTTTGAATCCCGGAAATTTCCACCCCGGAGAGTTTGCCCAGATCCTGACTCAGGCGCAGGTTGGCATCCACCCGCTGCCGCGCCACCCATTGCAGCACGATCACGTTAACCAAGGCGGCACCAATGCCAATCCAGGTCAGCATCCCGTCATAGGTAAACATCACGGCGGCATAAAACAGCAGCATGATCAGATCGATGAGGGTGGTTCCCAACTGACCCGATAGTAAATTCGCCACCTGATCGTTGAGGGCCACCCGCGAACTGATTTCGCCAGCATACCGCTGGGCATAGAAGCTAATGGGCAACCGTAGAATATGCCAGATAAAGCGACCATTCATCCCCGCCGCGAGCTTTAGTTTCAGTTGCCGCAGATAAACCAGTTGCAGCGATCGCAACACCCCTTGCAACAGCATCGTTCCCACCATCGCCACCACCAGGGGTCGCAACCAATCGGCCCGCCCGCCAATCAGGATTTGATCCACAAACACCTGACTAAACACCGGAATCACCAGACCCGGCAGCACGAGCAAAAAGCCAAGCAGCAGAGTATAGACCCAAGCAGGAATCGATCCCTTTAAGCGGTCCCACAGCGCTTTGGCTAGACTCGGCTTGTGTCCCCCCCGGCGAAAGTCGGCTCCGGGTTGCATCAGCAACACAACCCCGGTGAAGCCTTCGTCGAATTCAGCCCAGGACACCGACCGTGGGCCTGTCCCCGGATCGTTCAAGAACACCCGGTTTTGGCCCCAGCCTTCCACCACCAGAAAATGGTTGAAATGCCAAAACACAATAAAGGGCAACGGCAAATCCCGCAGACTGTCTAGATTTTTGCGAAACCCTTTGGCCTCCAACCCATAGAGTCGGGCGGCTTTAACCATGTTGGAGGCTTTACTGCCATCCCGCGACACCCCGCAAGCTTGGCGCAACTCGGCCAAGGGCACAATGCGACCGTAGTAAGCCAGAACAATGCCCAACGCCGCCGCACCACACTCGACCGCTTCCATTTGCAACAGCGTGGGGGTACGGACCCGTTGGGCCTTAACCGTCTGCTTTAGCCAATTCCAGGGGGTCATAGGCACTTAGTCGAGTCCCAATTGTTGCCGTAAAATCGGGAGGACGAAGGTGATCGGAGCCTGTCGTTCTAAGGTAATCCAGGTACTAGTGGTCATCCCAGAGGTGATGGCGAGGGTTTCGGGACCGCGAGAAGAGGTCCAAGCATACCCGGTCGGTGTCTCCGGTGCCGATTTGAGGCGAACGCGCACCTCAATCGGCGGGCCTTTGGCGGTGAGTTGCTCGGCGAGTTGCCGATTCCCCACCACTTGGGCAATGCCTTCCGGCGATCGCGGCAGGGCAGACACCGCCGTAACCGTCCCCACAATACCGCCAAATTGTTCGCGTTTAACAGAACTGGGGACCACTTGGGCCACCATTCCGGGCCGGATACGTTTGCCGTCGCCGACTGGGAAATAGGCGATCGCCTCTAGGGATTGATGGGGCTGATCCACTTGCAATTTAGCCAAGGGGCTACCGGGACTAACCACTTGGCCGGGGGTTGCCGTTAATTCCAGGACGCAACCGTTGTAGGGACTGGTAATCCGGCTGCTGTCTTGGATTTTTTGATCCAGTTGTTGCAGTTGTTGCTGGACCTCCAACAGGGCGTTTTGGCGCGCGGTTTGGCTGGCCAAGGACTGTTGTTGCAGTTGTTTGATTTGACCATCAAGGTTCCGCAATTGGGCCTCAATTTCAGCCGTGGAGGTGAAAGTATTGAGGTATTGC
>JBAVRC010000361.1:0-4586 GCA_049694615.1 Thermosynechococcaceae cyanobacterium
ACTACACGGTTTACGAAAGCCCCATTCAAACGCTGCGGTTAGTTTCCGACGGGCGATCGCTGATAGGACTCTACATGATGTCCGAAAAGCACCGACTAACTGCTCAAGATGATTGGGTGGAAGATGAGTCTGTTGCGCCCTTTCTGGAGACAAAACAACAACTGACCGCTTATTTTGCAGGCACTTTAACCGAGTTCGACGTGCCGCTACAGATGCAGGGTACCGTTTTTCAGCAGCACGTTTGGGAAGCGCTCAAATCCATTCCCTACGGCGCAACGCTATCCTATGGCGAATTAGCCCAACAAATCGGGCAACCCAAGGCATCTCGCGCAGTGGGTCTTGCGAATGGACGAAATCCAGTGTCGATTATTGTGCCATGCCATCGGGTGATTGGAGCCAATGGCAAGTTAACGGGCTATGGCGGCGGCATCGAACGCAAGCAGTGGCTGCTGAATCATGAGCGCTTAACGCGGATGAAACAGTCGGTCAAGCTTGGTGAGGTGGATGATCGGTGTTAAAGGTCTGAAAGACAACGTAGCGACCCAACTGCTATGGCTCATTCCCCTGCGAGATCTGATCGGTTTTGGGTTATGGTGCTATGGCTTTATGGGCGTTAAAGGGGGTACGCTCGTACCGATTGCGCTAAATCATCCAAAAGTCATTGAATGGGTCCATCCCCGCAGCGCACCCCCCGAATGGAGGAGATACCCACTTGAAACCCTCTAGCTCCACCACTCCAAATCTTTCTGCTAGTGCCCATTTAGTCGCGCTGTATCGTGCCCTAGAATCTGAGCGCCCTGATGCACTTTTTGAGGATCCCTACGCTCGTCGGCTGGCTGGGACTCTCGGCGTCGCCCTTGCACAGGTTATGGGGAATTTGTACCATACCTCGAACTCAATTGCAGTCCGCACCTACTTGATTGACGCAATGATTCTAGACTTGCTTGCGTCAGATCCTGTAGACATCATTATTAACTTAGGCGCTGGACTGGATACACGTCCCTATCGACTTTCACTGCCTTCATCGCTGTGCTGGATTGAGGTAGATTTGCCAGAGTTGCTCTCTTATAAAGAAAAACAATTAAATGACATTGAGCCAGTGTGTAGGGTGGAGCGTGTAACGCTGGATTTACATGATATTGAACAGCGGCGATCGCTTTTTGAAACTTTGAATATAGGTTCCCAAAGGATTCTGATTTTGGCAGAAGGGTTATTAGGCTATTTCCGTCCAGAACAAGTCGTAACTTTAGCGCAAGATCTACATCGCTACCCTAACTTTCAATGGTGGCTTTTTGAGTTAATTTCTTTGCCAGCAGAGCATCAATTGCCTCAATCGCGATCGCTGTTCAGACAAGTTGATCGCCATTTTGGCGCTGGTCAACCTGCCTTTCAATTTTTACCAGAAGAAGGAACTCAGTTCTTTTACCCTTACGGATGGCGTGTCGCTGAGTCCCGCTCTATTCTGGATGAAATGGAGCAACTGAACCGAGCGACGTTCCTTGCTCGACTCTGGAAATCGCTGTCTCGTTGGATATATAAAGAGACTTGGCAAACCTTTCGTCAACAAGCAAGTATTGTTTTAATGGAACGAACTGATTAGACTAACCTGGGTTAGTGGCTGGGCCAAAATGCGCTTCTTTCCTCGCCCCAATCATCCCTTTCCGCTCCTGCTGTATCTGGAGTGGATTTTGCTGGGGATTGCCGTCGTCGCTACACTCCCGCCGCTTTTCATGCCGCGTCGCTTTCCCCTATTGAGTATTGTTGAAAACAGTTGGGGTGAGGAACCCTTTGTATTTGGCATCCTTCTCTGTATTGGGGCAATGGGGCTGGCTGGATTCCGCTTACCCATTCTGCAATCGCGGTCTGAGAAAATTTTATTTACGGCCCTAGGGTTTGGCTTAAGCTGGCTGGCCGTTAGCTTTGGCGAATTGCGGGGCAATAGCTTTGCAGCGCTGTTACTGGTTGTGGTGGTGCGGGCTTGTCTGTTGTTTGCTTGGACAGGACGACTGGCGGTAACGGTATTAGCCTTTACATCCTTTGTGCTCAGGCTATACCTGAGTATTCAACGGGTTTTCGCCATGCCGTTCCTACTGCCGGGGCGATCGCCCTTGAGACCCTTGCATCGTGCCCCCTCTCCCGAAAAAATTCAGACCGCAGTCTTCAATTTGGCCCTCAACTCGACCTTATTGTTTGGGTTAGTACTGATCTTTGTGCTGTTGATGGTGGGGGCGATCTTAAACGAACGACACAGTCGCGATCGCCTCGCCCTCGCCAATGATCGCCTTCGTCGCTATGCCCTGCTGATTGAAAGTCAAACCGCCTTGCAAGAACGCAACCGCATTGCCCGCGAAATCCACGATTCCGTTGGCCATGCCCTGACCGCCCAAAGTATTCAACTGGAAAATGTGGCCATGTGGTTGCCTGACAACCCGGATCGCGCCACGGATCACTTAGCCAAAGCCAGAAGCCTCGGCAAAGAAGCCCTGCAAAATGTCCGTCAGTCCGTCGCCACCCTGCGCAAACCGCCTCTCGAAGGCAAAGCCCTCCCTGAAGCCCTGCAAAACTTAGCTCAAACCTTCGAGCGCACCACCGGAATTGACATCGATCTTCAGGTTCGATTGACCCAAACCCTTCCCCCAGAAACGGCAATCGCCCTCTATCGCATTGTGCAAGAGGCCACCACCAACATTGCCAAACACAGCCATGCTACTCGCGTCGGGTTGAGCCTAATCGAAACCCCTACCGACCTAGAATTGAAGATCGAGGACAATGGACGAGGGTTTCAGCCCACCCAAAACACCACTGGATTTGGACTGCAAAGTATGCGCGAACGCACCGAAGCCTTGGGAGGACTCTTCCGATTAAAGAGCCAGCCGGAGGAGGGATGTTGCTTGTCTATCGCACTGCCCCATCCCAAAGGACAGCTATGATTCGACTCTTGCTGGCAGACGATCAAGGCATTATTCGGGAAGGACTGCGCAGCTTGTTAGACGCCAAGCCTGATCTGACCGTGATTGGCGAGGCCGAGAATGGACAGATGGCTGTCGATTTGGCACTCGCCCTTCAGCCGGATGTCGTGTTGATGGATGTCCGTATGCCGATCATGGATGGGGTTGCCGCGACCCGTACCCTATCCGAGCAGGCTCCTGGGGTGAAGGTCATTGTGCTGACCACTTTCGATGATGATGAGTATGTGGCCCAAGCCTTACGCTGCGGAGCCAAGGGATATTTGCTCAAGGACACGCCCTCCACCGAATTAGCCGATGCGATCCGGGCGGTACAGAAGGGCTATACCCAATTTGGTCCGGGCTTGGTTGAAAAAGCCCTATCAGCATCTGTGGCAGCAGAAGACCCCCCGGCTGAATTGATGCAATTAACCCCACGGGAACAAGAGGTGTTACAGCTGATTGCCAAGGGGTGTAGCAACCGCGAGATTGCCGATCAGCTTTATATTTCCGAGCGCACCGTCAAAAACCATGTCAATAGTGTGCTGCGACGCCTGAATTTACGCGATCGCACCCAAGTCGCCATTCTGGCCTCAAAGTGGGGACGTCTCTAACGAAAGACCTCTCGTAGTCCTTCAGGGGTTAGTTTCTCCATAATGGCTCGGTAGACTTTCTTCCCATCGGTAATCTTCTCTGCGACATTCCCAAAATTGAGGGTACAGCGTTTGTTCGACGATTTGCTGTGCTGCGTCCGGTGGCATCTCCAGCAAGCGCTGTCTGGCTTCTATTTTCTGCTGGGCTAATGCTTCTAATTCCAGATCGCAGGAATTGCCGAAATTCACAGTTGCTGACCTTTGTAGTGCGTTTTCTAGACGCTGATCCATCAGAAATCCTTTGCACTCATTTGAATGTGTTAGCGCGATCGCCGACAATCGCATTTTAGCTTCTCGGCTATAGCTCCGGTCGTGATAGCTTCTGCGGCAGGGTGATCAACCCTCTCCCAAGTGGACTGGTCGAAATCCCACGCATTCCTCGACAAGGCGTTCCAAAAAAGGGAAGGGCTGCAATCAGTCAGCCTGTATACCAGCCGGAGGAAGAATTGGCAGCGTATTGGATGTGTCAAGGGCAGTCAGCACGATCCATTAAAATAGGATCGATGTAAGGAAGATTTGTATGGCAGAGTACGGTGAATGGAGTCGTAAAGGAGCAACGCTTAGCCATGTAACCGCCGAGGCAGAATATGGCGTGAGTTTGAACTTTATCACCAAAGGTATTCAGGCAAACAAGCTTGAGTATCGAGAGGGATCAATATGGGGAAATCCATACCTCAAAATTTTAAGAAGCCAACTCGAAAATTATATTCGAGATGAACTTGGAGATGCCTACTTAGTGAGATTCAAAAATCAGAGTGAACTAAGTAAGATCAAAAAGGAGATCGCTAACCTGAAGAAAAAACTGAAAATACTTGAAGGCCAAAAGACTGAATTAGAAGGATCGTTAAAGCAATAGCCGATCAGCGAACAAACCAATGAATCTGTCGAGTTAAGTAGGCTTGGGTAGAAAAACGAAGGTATACAACTTGGCTAAGACGTGGCTGCCTTAGAAGGGAATTTATGTCGCTCAGTGGTGTAGCCCCCTGAT
>JBAVRC010000362.1:0-3035 GCA_049694615.1 Thermosynechococcaceae cyanobacterium
GCGATCGCCGATTTAGCAGCAGGGGTGGGTTCAGCCAAGGTGCCAGGATCTAAGCCCGAAGCGCGTCTCTTGCCGGTCACGGCATAGAGGGCGGTCACCTCAATGGGATTTTGATGGGCTAAATGGCTCACCAACTGCGCTGCTAATTGCACATTCATGCCACCACGGGTGGGCATCAGCACCCGCCGAATATTTTTGACAAAGCTCTCTTTGGCCAGGGCCTCCTTGGCCAAGCGCTGGGCTTCCTCTTCCCCAATCACGACATGGGTTAAGGTCCAGCGCAGCAGGGGCGGAGCCATCAAGGAGGTCACAATCGCAACCATCACGACAATGGAGTACATTTGCTGGTTCAAGACCCCTAGGGAGAGACCAATGGTGGCCACAATAATTTCCATTGCGCCACGGGCATTCATCCCGCTCCCCAATGCCAACCCTTCCCAGTGGGTTAACCCGCCAATGCGAGATCCAATATATGCTCCCGTGAACTTTCCAAAGCAAGCAATGCCCAACACCACCAGCCCCACGATAAAGGTAGCGGGATTCAGCAATTGCAGCAAATTGACCTTTAATCCGGCTCCAGCAAAGAAAATAGGCGCTAAAAAACTGACGGTAATGAGTTCCAAGGTGCGCCCTGCTTCTCGACTAAAGCGGGGGGCTTGACCCGCTAGAATGCCCGTTACAAAAGCGCCCAGAGCGGCCTCAATACCAAGCCGATGGGTTAAGGCCGAGGCGGCGAGTCCAATCACTAAAACCGCCGATAAGCTGGCCGTTGCGCCACCGACTTGATCGTCTACCCAGCGCAATATCTGGATCATGAGCGATCGCCCAATTGTAAAAGCAAACGCCAAAAATAGGACGGCCCCCATCACCGATTCCAGAATGGTTTTAAAATCCACCGTTCCGCTAGAGGCTAACCCCGCCACAATCGACAGCAAAATCCAACCAATCGTGTCATCGGTCATCCCAGCCGCCAAGGTGATTTGACCAATGTCGCGCCGAATTAGATTTAAGTCCATCAATACTTTTGCAATGACCGGAACCGCCGAGATACTCATTGCGGTGGCGATAAAGAGTGTAAAGACCAATCGCTTGCTGGGATCGGCCAAAAAGCTGTCCGGTAAAAACCAGCCCAACCCTAACCCAGTGATGAAGGGAACAATAATCCCACCCATTGAAATAATGAGGGCCGTTTTTCCTTTGCGGATAATTAAATTAAGGTCGGTTTCTAGACCCGTGACAATCAATAAAAATAAAACACCTAGCCAGGAAACAACTGCCAATAAATTGGACTGGGATTGATCGCGCGGAAAGATGGCCTGTTGCAGGTTAGGCAACAATGCCCCCAATACCGACGGCCCCAGAATAACCCCAGCCATTAATTCGCCGATGACGGGGGGTAAGTTAATCCGTTGCATGACTTCGCCCCCTGTCCGGGCGACCAACAACAACAAGGCCAATTGCACCAGCACCAGCAGTAACTCGTGGTGCCCTAGGGGTTGAATGGTCTGAGCGGCCATGTGGAATAGGTCAAGCATAAGGGTCGCCATAGGGAAAGGGCTTGCTGCAATCATAGAGCGTTTCTCAGACTAAGTTTTATGCTAATGTACGGCTTTAGCTTGAGTGTAAGTTCAATTCAGTTTTCGCCTTTTTCTCCTAAAGTTTCTTTTTCTGTTTTGGGCAACGTCTCCACCTTGTATAAACTGTATGAGCTATTGCTTCAATCCCAGTTGCTCTAGTCCACAAAATGTTCGTCAAGCAAAGGTGTGTCAGCACTGTGGCACACCACTCCTGTTGAAAGATCGCTATCGCGGACTTAACTTAATGGGGCAGGGCAATTTTGGACGCACTTTGTTGGCGGTAGACGACCCTTCGACCCTTCAATCGCGATGCGTGGTTAAGCAATTTTTGCCCCGCTATCAAGGCATGGGTAATAGGGAAAAAGCAGCAACCCTCTTTCGTCAAGAAGCGGCTCGTTTAGCCCAATTGGGTAGCCACCCACAAATTCCAACCTTGTTGGCCTATATTGAACAAGACCCGTATCAGTATGTCATTCAAGATTATATCGAAGGCGGTAATTTAGCCCAGGAACTTGCGGCCCTTGGACCGTTCTCAGAACGACGCCTTCGTAAGCTATTACAGGAATTGTTGCCAGTGCTGGACTTTATGCATGGCCATCACGTGATCCATCGCGATATTAAGCCGGAAAATATTATTGCACGGCCCTCTGGTTCCTGTGTGCTGGTCGATTTTGGAGCCGCTAAGGTAATGACGGGCACGGCGTTATCCCAAACAGGGACCCTAATCGGCAGTGCCAGTTATGCAGCCCCTGAACAAGCGATCGGGAAGGCCATTTTTGCCAGCGATTTATATAGCTTAGGGGTGACCTGTCTTCATCTGCTCACCCAAATTCCGCCCTTCGATTTGTTCGATTTGAGCGAAGGCGCTTGGGCTTGGAAAGACTACGTGACCCAGCCTATCAGTCGCGAACTCGCGCAACTCTTGGACCGCATGGTGGAACCAGCCCTCAAACGACGCTACGGCTCCGCCGCTGAGATTTTAGCCGATCTCAAGATGCCCTCCACCTCATCCTTGCCGCGATCGCCCCATCCAGAGTCCATTCAACACGATCCGGCCCAACCCGTCTCTCCATCGACAACCGTCCATCCGCCGCGTTCTACGCCGCGCGATCGCCCACCGATGCAGGGTGCGACGCCCAGTCCTAAAGTGGCTGCGAAATGGGGGTGTTGGCGATCACTGGAGGGACATTCTAAGGCCGTTCATGCCGTGGCTTGGAGTCCCAACCGTCAGCAAGTGGCCAGTGCCAGCGAAGATGGAACCCTTAAACTGTGGGATCCTGTTATGGGGACACTGCTGCGAACCTTGGGGGATGGTTCGTTGGGGTCCTACGATGCGGTGGCGTTTAGCCACGATGGCGAAATGGTCGCGGGGGCCGGGTACGACGGCCAGATTCGACTCTGGCGTACCCATACGGGGATGCCTTCGAGTCCCTTGAAGGGGCACAGTCGCTATGTGAG
>JBAVRC010000363.1:0-3008 GCA_049694615.1 Thermosynechococcaceae cyanobacterium
CAATATTGCTGGCCTTCAGTTCCCCGGTCTCAGGCGATCGCCCGACCACACCACCTTACTGAGCGTTCTGACCGATGCTGGGAAGCTTTACCAGTTCCAGGTAAAGGCAGCAGAGGGGATGCCCCAGTACACCACGATGGCCATCGTCGCCGACCATCGCGGCACCCCCATGATTGACATCAGCGCTTATCGCAGGGGGTCTCTGGAAGATGTTGAGCGTGGTCTTCAGTTGGCTCAGGCCAAAAAGCTGATGGGCACCAGCGATATGACAAGTCGCGTGATGAACTTTACGGCATTAGTCCGTAATGGCGAATCCCTGACGACGGCGGCATCAAAGGCTGGGGTTTCGATGGCTGTGATCGTCAAGCTGGCCGATATGGGTCAGAATCCATCCCCTTCTATTCCCGTAACCCCAGTAAATCCAGGTGTTTCAAAGCATCGCAATAAATCCTTGTCTCCCCTTACTGAACGTTAATTTAGGAGGTTCTGATGTTCAGCAAATCCTACTGTCCTTTCACCACCCACAACCCTTTACTGACCGCTGTCTTGCAAATTGTGCTGTTGTGCCTCTGCGACCTTCTCGTTTCTGGTGCAACGCCAAACCCCTTTCCCCGAACGGATCCAACAATTGCAGTGGCGATCGCATCCGGCCATTCTCCTCTAGTTCACGGAGGGTCAAGTGGCTTACCTAAACACAAATAGGTTCAAATGGCTGGCCGCTGTTGCTGCGATCGCACTCTGCATCGTAACTTCAAGTCCAGTTCAAGCATCGCCGCCCCCAGAGAGAAGACTCTTACCGCTCATTCCCAGCGGTGGGACCAAGGTTCTGGACTGGACAAGGATTAGTTTCCAAACCTTTGGCGGAATGCATCAGGCGGGGCAGTTTAAGGCTCCCCCGCAGTTAACGAGCTACCTGGGGTTCGATCCCTCCGTGGCTTGGTCCAAAGGCACCCCCGTTGCCAGTGTCATCCGACTGGGATTTGTGGATCAAGCCTTTGGCCTTCAGTTGCTGTCCCTTGACCCAATCGCCGCTTACACAGGCATCGATGTTAAATCTATGCCCCTCTCGGCCTATGGGCTGTTGAAATGGCAGACCTTGGGGTCATTGGTTCAAGCCGTTCCAGGGCTTGCCAATCTCTACCCCAGTCAGGTTCCCCCGATCGCTGCCCTGATCGGCAATGGTTATGGCTATGCCACCATGACCATCGGCCAGATCCTAGCCAGCCAACCGGGACTTGCAACGCTACCGCTGACCCCAATCCTCAATAGTTACCCCATCGGTAGCATCCCTGGATTATCGGCAGCCAGAATTGACGGATTTCATCTCTGGAAGGCGGCGTTTATCAGCGATATTCCTGGACTCACTCAGTTGGTCTTTGCCCGATTCCCCATCCAACCCAAGTCTACGTTCCAAAGCCAACGCCCAACCCCTCATAGCACCTTGATTGCCTCCATCGGCAAAATCGGAACCCTGTTGGCTCAGGCCAATGCTGGACCCTTTTCGTCTGCCGCTGGCGCTGCCCTGTTCGATTTGCCGTTTAACTTCGACGGGTTCATTCTCACTAATGTCATCACCGGATCGGATCGGGTTGGCTTTAATTTCCCTTGCGCTCAACCCGCTTGCGGTCATGTTGAATTGGGTCTGCCGTTTCAAGGCGCTCGGTTCATCTCCGGTACCCAGCAATGGGTGCTCGGTGGTCACAACCTTCTGGGAGAGTTGTTCGGCAGCATTGAACCCACGGGTCGTCCCCTGGTGGGTAACCCTAACCCCGAAAAAGAACCTTTCAAGCTCCTGCTTAACTGGGCCGACGATACCACGGGCACCGCCCTGTTCGGATTGGCCATGCACTGGTGCATCCATCACAGTTGGCCTGACCCCCTGCCTAACCCCGACTGCACGCCCTATATTTTCGAGTTTCCCGGCGTTTGGCTTTGGATTGAAGGGGAAGTCATGTACATCGGCGGTCCGGGAAAGCCCAGTCCTAATTAGGTCTCAAACATCATGCCAACGGTAAAACCGACAGCAACGTCGTCCATTCAACCCTCACCCAATACCTCATTGGGTCAAGGATTCAGCAATAGCCTGTTCGCCAATAGTTCTGGTCTAGCGCTGTTGGGCTGCATTGCGGTTCTCGCTCTCTTTACCCAACTCGGCAATTCCAACAAAAAAGCTCGTTTAGCTTCTGGCTATTGGGGCGGTCATAAGGAAATTGCCGTCGCTCGACGTAAAGCACTCAAACAGATTCAGGAGAAAAAACGAAATTCAGTTGCGCTCTATATCGGGGTTAAACATCCGAAATACCAGGTGTCGGATGCCAAACGCCTCTTTATTCCCGATGTCCAACGCGGGGTGGCTGTCGCGGGCGCTCCCGGTTCGGGTAAAACCTTTAGCGTCATCGATCCGCTGCTGCGCTCTGCGGTGGAACTGGGTTATCCCATCATCCTGTACGACTTCAAATACCCCACTCAGTGCAGCCGGATTGCAGCCTATGCCAAGCTCCTCGGTTACCGCATCGATATTTTTGCTCCGGGTTTTCCTGAATCTCAGGTCTGCAATCCCCTCGACTTCTTGAGGGATGCCACCGATGCCGAAACTGCTCGGCAGATCGCGGCGGTGCTGAATAAGAATTTCAAACTGGCCAACCAGGGACCAGAAGATCCCTTTTTCGGTCCCGCTGGCGACCAACTCACCGAAGGCGTGTTCGTCCTGGCTAAAGCCACCCAGTATCCCGACCTCATTACCTGTCAGACCATCCTCGATCTCAATCAACTCGGCTATCGCATTGAGGCAGCAAATCATCTCAACCCTTGGGTCAAGAAAAGTTTTGGGCAGTTTTTATCTGTCAAAGGCTCCGAGAAGACTGCGGCTTCTATCCAGGGGACGGCCAACAACAACTTTAACCGTTTCACCAAACCCGGTCTGATTGGTGCCTTTGCCGGACCCACCAGTTTGCCCTTGGACCTCTCCGGTCGCCAGATGCTGATCGTCGGGTTAGACCGCGAACGGC
>JBAVRC010000364.1:0-1774 GCA_049694615.1 Thermosynechococcaceae cyanobacterium
TATCGTGCTCACCATGGTGTGCCACACTTTTGTAATGGACTGTCGTTTTAGGATAAACGTGGTTTCTCATCCTAGGGAAGACCCCGTTTCTTCAAAGGATTACAATTGCTCACCTTGACAGGGGTAGTGTGTTGGATATCAAGTTTGGCAGGATTACGGACAAATGCCGTCACCGTGTGGTCCTGCTCCAGGGCTTGTTCGACGACATGGCGACCAATGCTTCCCGTTGCACCAAAAATCAGCAGTTTCATAGGGCTTTCTCTCAATCAATGACACTTTCAGATTAGGGAAGCCATGAAGTCTCAGCTATCGGATTCTTGTGCCACTATCACAATCTTGCGGTCAGTTTCTGAGTCTGAGGGTAGCAGCACTCCAAAATTGAATATTGAATATAGTGGGAGGTAAGTGTACTGGGCTTGCATCGTGGAATCTGCAACGACCGAACCCATTCAAACTAATTGTTTACTCAGCCTGCCCAGCCCTGCTCAAAGCTGGGAACACATTCGGGTGCAGCATTTTCAACATCCTGCTGGAGAGGGGATTTGTCGATTCGATGACGAGCACACGCTCTCTATCTCACTCGCGCCGCGTCCCGTGCCGATGCTGCATCGTCAGGGAGGCAAGATCTACTCCGGGCTGTATGGGAAAGGGGATATAGCGATTACCCCTGCTAAGATGCCGCTGTTTGCTCGCTGGGAGAGTGATGATAATTTCTTGCAAATTCGGATCACGACCCAGTTTCTGCAAAGTGTTGCAAGAGAAACCCTGGAACAAGATGGCGATCGCCTGGAATTATTGCCAAATTTCCGCACTCGCAATCCACAGTTGGAAGCGATCGCCCTGATGCTCCTCACCGAACTCCAGCAGGGCAATACAGGCAACCGATTGTATCTAGATTCGCTGGCGAACGTTCTGGCAGTGAATTTGCTCAGGCACTACACAGCAAGCAATCCACAGGTTCCTGTCTTTGAGGGAGGCTTATCTCAATATCATCTGCGCCAAATTTTGGATTACGTCGATAGCCATCTCGATCAAGATATTAAACTCGCGGACTTAGCGCAACGATTAGATATGAGTCCATTTCATTTCAGCCGCCTATTTAAGCAATCTATTGGCATGTCTCCCTACCAATACCTGCTTCAGCAACGAATAGCAAAGGCAAAGAGATTGTTGAAAAAAACAGATCGACTTATTGTGGATATCGCTTTAGAGTGTGGATTTAGCAGCCATAGCCACTTGAGCAAACTGTTTCGTCAATTTACAGGGATAACACCAAAAACATACCGCGCAAGTTAGGCAACTCTAACTTCTAAGGTAATCAGCATAACAACCCTGAGTTCTATAAACGGCTTTACATTTGCAATCTTAGCCCAGTGCATGAACCTCCGTTTCGTTGAAATGAAGTGTTAGACAGCAAAGATGCGATCGCCTCCAAGCCAGATATCAGGTGTTCTTCCGGGACTGGGACTAACAAAGCGAAGGTCTGCGTTTTTTGCATAGGCTATAAGCGTTGTTGAACTATTGAACCGAATTGAGCCGACTGGGACCAGAGGCTTATTTTAGCCGTTGGTCTAACCGTGTATACCTTTCCCTATCCCTAATCTGACGCACCGCCAAGCCGATCGCCTTCTGCGACCCAACCACGATCGCCAGCTTCTTAGCACGGGTTAGCCCTGTATACAGCAGGTTTCGACTCAACATCATGTAATGCTGAATGAACATCGGCAGAATCACCACCGGATATTCACTGCCCTGCGATTTATGAATCGTCACC
>JBAVRC010000365.1:0-8746 GCA_049694615.1 Thermosynechococcaceae cyanobacterium
GGGCTGGATGGATGATTGCCGATGGTGCCCTTGAGGGGGTTGAGGCAATCTTGTCGTTGCATGTTTTACCCACTATTCCGGCTGGCTCGGTTGGGGTCCGCTATGGGGTGCTGACCTCCGCTGCCGATAATTTTGAACTTGCCATTCTGGGAGAGTCCGGCCACGGTGCCCGTCCCCATGAGGCGATCGATGCAATTTGGATTGCGGCACAAGTGGTGACGACCCTGCAACAAGCCATTAGCCGGACTCAAAATCCGCTACGTCCCGTGGTGTTGACCGTGGGACAAATTTCTGGGGGGCGGGCACCCAATGTGATCGCAGATAAAGTGGTGCTAACGGGAACCGTGCGATCGCTTCATCCCGAGACCCATGCCAATTTACCCCAATGGATTGAGACCATTGTGGCCAGTATTTGTAAACCCTACGGGGCCACCTATGAGTTCAACTATGAACGAGGGGTTCCTTCGGTGCATAACGATCTCCAACTGACCCAGTTGTTAGAGCGATCGGCTCAGGATGCGTTAGGGAACCATCATGTGCTGAATTTATCGGAACCCTCTTTGGGCGCTGAAGATTTTGCCTTGTTTCTGGAGCATGTGCCCGGATCGATGTTTCGTTTGGGGGTGGGGTATGGGGACAGAACCAATTCTCCCTTACACCATCCGCAGTTTGAGGTGGACGAGCAATCCATCCTCACGGGGGTTGTGACGATGGCCTATGCGGCCTATAACTACGGGAACAATCTGGCTCAACCGTTATCGGTTCGCTTGGTGGAGCAAAAATCCACCAATGAGTAGCCCCAAAAGGGTGGTGGCCCATCCGGCGGTAAAGGTGGATAATACCCCCGCTTCACCGAGCGATCGCGTCATAAACGAAACCGTATAGTACCCAAAAATAATCGCTAAACTCAGGCCAAACCCTTTGGAACTAGAGCGTTGTCGTTGTTGTAATCCCAAGGCGGTGCCCACTAGAGCAAAAACAACACAGACAAAGGGAAAGGAAAGTTTGGTTTGCAACCGGACATCGAGCTGCCGCATTTGCTTAGTATCGCCGGTTCCCTTCGCCAGGGTCCAAGCTCGATAGGTATCGGTAATGCTCAGTTCCTCAGTCGTCCGGGTTTCCGTGGCTAAATCTAAGGGTGCGCGCGAGATCTGCAATTCAGTTTGCTCGAAGGTGTTAATGGCTTTATAGGTCAACGCATCTGTACCGAGGGAGTAGGCCGTGCCTTTGGACAACTCCCACGTCTGGGTGATGGGTTTCCATTGGGCCGTCTCTGTGACCCATATCTCGGTCAGCAGGCCCTGGCTAAAGTTCAGAATGGTGAGATCTCGCATCAGGAGACCATCAAACCGTCGGGCATAAAACACCCGTGACAGTACATCGTCCTGAAATTCCCGATAAAAGATATTTTTATCGTGGAACGTGGGTTTGGGTTGGTGCAGGGCTTCCCCCATCAGCCCATTCGCCTGCAGGTTAGCAGGGGGCACTAAGAATTCGCTTAAGGCAAAGGTAAAAAGGGTCACCCATAGGCCCAGCAAAAGCCCAGGAATGGCCAAGCGAATGGCACTGACACCTAGACTGCGGAAGGCAATCATTTCGCTGGTGCGGGCCAGTCGGTTATAAACCATCAAGCAGGCCAATAGCAATGCCATGGGCAACGCCAAAATCAAAAAATTAGGAACCTGTAGCCCCAAAATTTGCAGAGCAGTTCCTAACGGCAACCCCTTCTCACTCACCTTCCGCAAGAGGTCGAAGAGGGTGCCGATGGTTAAACTAATGCCCAAAAAAGCACTGACGCCAAACCAAAACGGCATCCACAGCGCCTTGAGCAAGTAACGATCCAACGTGCCCCAACGTAAAACGTCGAGGTCACTCTCTAGAAGCGTTAAGGGCTCAAAATCAGGAGGCGGTAGAGTCATCGGTTTCTGACAGAATCTTGAGCCGAATGAGCGTGGACGTTAACGCTGTCGTCTCATCTGCCCCCCACTCTAGCTCTAGGGTATCGCTGGACAATCGCTCCAGAGATTGCAAGAGTTGGCGCAGGTGGGGGGTACTGGCTCCGCTATCGACATACAACCGTTCGGAAAGCTTACCAATCCGTTTCCAGGCCGTATAGAGCTTGGCGATCGCCTGTTCCAACTGGGCCGATTGATGGACGAGATCGGCAGCCGTATTCAAACATCCGATGCGCAGGGCTTCTTCCAGGGCTTGTTCGAGATCGACACCACTGTTTTCGAGGGCTTGAACCCGCGTGGAGGCATCTAGATATTTGGCAAGATGCTTGGCTTCTGCCGTGACCTGCTTCAGGGTATCCACATCGGGATTGGCGTTGAGTTCGGCTTGGAAGACCGTTTGATGTTCGGTGGGCAGTTTCTCCAACTCTCGAGCCAAGGGGGCTAGATAGCGACTGGGAATGGTATTGTGGGCTGCTTTGGTTTTGATTTCAGCCGGAATGAGATCGGAGGACATCGCTGTCCATTCGTCGGAGAGCTGACGCACTTCTCGACAGGTGATGCGCTTCCCATCCCGTGCCGCCTCGCTGATCAGTTGTTGCACCTCTGGTCCGGCTTGGGCGGTTTCCATAAAGGCCGATTTACTGAATCGGTTCATGGAGTCAGCTTCCAAGGTGCCAGAGGCAAGCAGTTCGTCGGCGTTATTGGCCAAGTCGATCAACCGATAGGCGTGGGTTTTGCTCACTTCGTGGGCCTGCAGCCAGTTCAAAAAGCCCATTCCGCGCCCTTCCCCGCCCCGTTTTTCGCGATCGCGCACGGCCCGCAGAATTCGTCCCCGCCAAATTTCCGTTTGCAGATCAAAGCGATCGCAGACCTGCCATACCGCTTCCACTTGGTCCAAAAAATCTTGATCCGTCAAGTCTTCATTGGTCGGATCGGGCAGTTTCAGGTCTAAATCTGCCGGCTGAACCGTCAGAGCCTGCACAAGGTCGAGAGGGGAGTCTGAAACAGGTGACATAACCAATCAATAACCCATTGAAAAATACAATGACGACCCATTATGCCACAGACGCTTTACCGTTAGAGCGCCATTGAGACCCGTTGATAAACGGTGCTCAGGGCTTCTGCCTCACCCACATTACCGGGGAACAAGACAACGGGAAGATTGGGAAACTGAGGATGATCGTTGGGGGTACGAACCACGGAGCAACCCGCTACAATTTGTCCCAAAAGTCGCGCTTTTCTTAAATTTAACCCATCGCTCAGGACATCGTTGGATGTGATGCCGCCTTTGCTGACCAAGTATCCGATGTCGGACGGTAACCCTCGCACAATGTCCATCAACAAAGCCGACACCTTTAGACCAAACTGAAGACGGGTTTCCGTATCGGCAAATTGTAGCTCTTGGCGACTGGTATAGACCACAGGCGTTTGCCCTTGGTTATGGAGCTGGTGAACCTGTTCGAGGGTTTCTTGCAAGATTTGTGCGTAGGCCGAGGGGTCCTGTAATCGATGAACTTCGACTTCAATGCCAGCGATGCCCGGTTGTTGAAGCAAGTGGGTCAATTGCTCAGTGGTTTTCTTGACGTGGGAACCCACAATGAAAGTTCCTGGTTTGCCTCCCCGAACGTATTGCGCCATGCGATCTGGGGCCACAGGTTGGGGTGGCAGTTGCGCCAATGCCGTTAAGAGGCTGGCTGCACTGCGAAAGAGAAACCGCTTGCCTTGGGCGGCGGCAGTTAATAAATCCTGGGCAAATCGGTCTAGGTCGGCCTGCTGCTCGGCATCGACAACACCGCAAACATTATCGTGCAGTGCCATCAGACGGGCAAGACAGCCCTGTCGCACATCAGACAGCAAAAATCGTTGCACGGCAGCGGCTGGAATGCTGCCAGCTGTTTTTTCGGCCACATAGTCGGGCAAATAACTATGGCGATAGCCGAACACAGAGTCGTTGGCAAATTCTGTGTTGTGAACAGGTGTGGGGATGCCGTTGACATTCAGGTAATGAACACTGTCGCGGGTGAATCGTCCGCCCTCAAAGAAGGCCGGAACTAAAAAATGGGCGTCGAAGGGACCCAGTTCGGCGGCGATCGCATCGGTTTCGATGGGGTAATGGCCCCGCAGGGTCGAGTCCGAGCGACTCACCACCAGAAACTCTTGCACTTGCTCAGCGGCGATCGCGGCTTTTAGGTTGCGACAGACCTCGCGGGTGACTTGAGCCGCAACGTCAGCGGGCAGGGACCGCGTGTTGGTCAGGATGAAAAAGATAGGCGCAGCGTCGGTCAGGCCCAATCGCAAGGTGTCTATATCCCAACGGGTGAGCAGCAGACAACTATGGACAGTCTGAGATCCCGTTGGATCGTCATCGAGAACAATAATTTTGGGGGTGGTTGTCATGGGCGGCTTAGGAGAGAACAAGGCGGCAGATGATACCGCCTTGTTTCCTATTGTTCATGGAAAGGGGATCGAGGTTACATCTGGACGGTAATCGGTTTAAATCCATGGCGTTGAACTAAGGTCATGACCGTTTCCGCTGCAGTGCGATTCGGGAATGATCCCACTTGCATGGCGGTTTGGCCCTGGTAATTAGTGCGAAATGCATCGGGCACCAAGGTCCGAATCTGATTTTGATCCCGTTTGCTGGGGGTCACAACGACAACGCGATACCGAGGTGCCAGCAGGGCCTGAGGCGGCGGCGGTGGGGGTGGCAATACCGCTGCTAAATTGCCGCCATGCCCCAAGGGCGCTTTGTTGTTGGGAACCGCAATGAGGCTGGGTTGAACGGAGCTGAGGTTGGTCACGGCCACGATCAACGGGCTGGTATTTAAGGCGCGGCGTTCATCGGTGGCCATTACCACCCGAAAGCCTTGGCGCTTTAAGCTATCTTGCAGCGATTGGGCCTTGGCGCGATCGCTAAATAACCCGATTTGCATCGCCGTTTTGCCGCTGTAGGTGGTCCGAAAGGCGCTGGGGTGTTGAGCACGCAGTTTGGTTTGTTCTAGCCCATCGGGGTCCAAAACCATGACGCGATAGATTTGAGGGCGATCAGGGGTTTTACTTTGGTCCGAAGATTTTGTGGCCTTAACGGGTGCAGCAGCAGACTTGACGGGGCTTGACTTTGTGGCCTGATAAACAGGGGCGCTTGAATCTCGACTGAAGTAGACATGCCCTAGGGATTTGCCGTTATAGGTGCGCTTGGCAAATCGCCAGCCTGAATTTAAGGTAATTTTCAAAAAACCGGATCGAATGCCCTGGGTGGAACCCAGGGTAATGGGTTTACCTTGTCCGGAACTGCCGGGCACCCCCACAAGCACCACGTTGTCTTGCTTTTTTTGGAGGCTGAGCCGATAGACCAATCCCATGTCTTTGCCTGCAATGCGAATCGAGTAGCCATTACTGTCCGTGCTCCGTCCGCAAATGCCAGAAAAGTTGAAATTGAGCAGGAGGGGTTCCACACGGGTGGGTTTAGAGCCACTCTCTCGCCAGCAGGGTTTTTGGCTGGAAATTTGTTCCAACACCAGCAAGGTAAAATAACCCGATGCACGAGGAACGGCGATCGCAATAAATTTGCTCTGGTTTACTTCAGTTTGACCGAAGGTCGCAGCAACCGTGGGAGTCGAAATCAATAACGGTAGGTTTGAAGCCGCCCATGCGGCTATAGCAATCCATCGAGTGGATAGTCTCATCGTTGAACTCCTCAGACACCAAAACACACCAAAGTACAATCAGGAACGCCCCAATGAAGCAAGGGAGCGTATACTCTCTGTTTGTATACATGTATTTTAGCAAGTGGATTTTAGGCTGGTGCTGCTCAACGTTTGAGCACTCTCTCAACGGGTATAGCGATGCTTCACACCCAAGGGAAAATACGCCGGGTCCGCCATTGGCTTCAGGGTCACTTGGGGCAATTGATACTCAGGGGGAACATAGTTGGCAAATTCGCTATTTAAGCGGCGCAACTGGTTCAAGATTGACTGTGCAATCGCCTGTGTTTTGGTCTCGCTGGCCGCCATTCCGGGTGCCAGTTCTACGGCAATGGCCAGACGGCGATCGCGATCTGCGGTTTCGAGTACTTCCATGACAAACTTGCCCGTGACCCAATCTTGAATGTCCGGTTGTTCTAGCCCCACCGCAATATTTTCGGGATAGAGATTGGCCCCGAAATAAGAAATCGCAAAGTGCGATCGCCCAAAGACATACACAAAGGGCAAAGCACGAATGCCCCGGTTCGGTGGCAACACCGCCATCGGATCAAACCCCCAATCTTGGAGAAATTGCAACATAGCGGGGTAAGCAATGAGACCGCCGGAGTCGGCAATATGATAGCGGACTAGCGGAATGCCATTTTCCCCAGAAAACAAGAGCGTACCGTCTTGCACTTCAAAAAAGCGATGGGTGGGGTCGTATTGCACCAACGTCGGCAACCGGGATTCCCCGAAGAGTTGCTTGGCTGCATCGGGATGGTCTGCCAGAAAACGCCGAATGCAGATACTCAGGGGGGTTTCATTGCCTAACACGCCTGCATCAGCCGTGCCGTAAAGGGACGCGGAATCAAAGCAAACCTCCAAAGACCCCAAGCGTTGTCCCACCAGGGTGCGCCATTCTTCGCTAAAGACTTCTCCCGCCATCACCCACTTCACCGCGTAGTCGGCCCAAGGGACACCCTGCTGCAATCCAGTATCGATCACGTCTTTCAGGAATGGCGGATAGCCCAAGAGCACGGTTTGCTCAAACTGTGGGGCCAGGGCCTGCACCACACGCAGGATTTCAGTTTTTTGGTTGCCGGGAGTCACGACGGTGATGGGATAGCCTTTACAGGCCAGCCAACGACAACAGGCCGTGGTGTACATGCCACCGACCCAAGTCCCCAAGGCAAAACAAACCACCGCCAGCGTTGTACGGCGATCGCTTTGGAAACTATCTCGAAAAATCTGCTCAAAACGCGGTGCAACCAGCAGTTCGTCGGTGATAAAACGCGGCCAAGGGGTGGGGTCGCCCGTCGAACCGGAGGACATGGCAATGAGGTCGCAATCGCTTAAGCGCCCGTCTCGGCACAATTGCGAGAGGGGATAGGATTTGAGGTAATTGGCTTTGGTGAGGAGGGGAAGCTGCTGAAAGGCTTCTAAAGATTGAATCCCATGGGGGTCAATGGGGTGCGATCGCAAAAAGTCCCGATAGGCCGGGACCGTATCGACGACAGAATGAAAAAAGGACAGGATATGGGTTGCGGGGTCAGTTGCAATCGCTGGCTGGAGCAGAGTATCCAGCGAGGTTCCTAAAAAGGTTTGGAGAGCAGCCACAACTTGGGGCGATCGCGCCGACATGCATACCTCCTTATGGTTCTAATTTGTTCTGATTGACTCAGATAAAAGTAGTTTATTAAAAAACGCTAGTGTCGGCTTTTCAATATAATGATGAATTGCGCAGCCAACGAGCACAGCAAATACAGCAAGAATAACAAATACGATATAATAATAAGAATTAATATTTAATCCAAGCTTAAAAATTATTGATGTCAAGGGAAAAACTAAAGATGTATGTGACAAATATAGAGAATATGAAGCATCACCCAAATATTTCAGAACAAAAGGAACCTTTAAATTTCGATGCATTTCTAAACTAGAAGAACCCGCAATAATAATTGCAGAAGGTATTCCAAATGCCAATATTCGCGACTCATGTGGGCCATTTATTATTACACGAAATATTGTATTAAATATAATTGCAAATGCAAATATAATTAATCCAAAGTAACATAGTTTTGAAGGACTTTTTATTCTATATCTATTTACAAAAAAAGCAGTGCAACAGCCGAGGATAAACTCAAAATTAAATGGACTAAATATAAACTCAATCAAAGTATTTTTGTCAGAAATAAAATCTAATAAATCCATGGATTCCAGAACAGTGCCAAAAAAAATAATGATTACAAGAATTATTGAAAATTCAGTCCTAAGAAAGATTAGAAAGCCAAAAATGGAATAGAAAAATACTTCGTGAGACAAAGTCCAACTCACTCCTAAAAAAGGAATCTCATCTTGAGGTATTAGGAATAACGAATTTACTAGATGAATAATATCATAATTGCTATTGCTGGCCAAGCCTGGGAAAGCAAGGTGTCCCAATAAAATTCCAAAAAAAATCAACCAATAAATTGGATACAATCTAATAAAACGCTTGATCAAAAAAGATTTTAATTTTGATCGATCATTGATATCAAATCGATGAACATAAAAGATAATAAATCCACTTAGTACAAAGAAAAAATCAACTCCTGACCAAGCTGTCGAACAAGGATTAAAAGAATAAGTTAAATGAAATTTATTTTTCAATGAACCACTGACATGGAAAAATAAGACCAGTAACGCAGCAAGTCCTCTAAAAGACTGCAATAAGTCAAATTTTTTTCTTGTGGCTGGTAGACTTGTTTGGTTCATTTTTTTTTGAAAAATAAGTAAAATATCGTAAGTTCAATATAAAGAAGGGAGTCACATCCTCTCAGAAAGACTGGGGCTTAAGCTTCAAGTATTGACCTACGATCAGTCCCAGCAATGGATAGTTTATGGCTTCTCCCTGTTGGCAAAATTTGGGTCAAACCCGCATCAAACCTGTATAGCTACATCAGTAAATATTTTAACTCATATCAGGCTGTGATCGTTATTAGGTAGTAATCGACCCACCCGCTACAGAGCAATGAGGGTTTGAGCGTTTTGAGTTGGATGCTGGAAGGGAAGCAAAGAGGGGGGATCAAACCCCAATCGTGCTGCTTGACAAGATTGGGTTAAGAACTC
>JBAVRC010000366.1:0-5164 GCA_049694615.1 Thermosynechococcaceae cyanobacterium
CATCAGCCGATTGAGTCATGGTGGGTCTCCTAAACAACAGGTTCAGTTGTGGGTACAGGCGTTGGTTTGCGCTGGGCTGGATCCATCCGACGTTCCAAAAATGAAAAGACTTGAGAGGACAGTAACGTCAACACCAAATAGACCAGTGCTACGGCGGTGTAAATTTCAAAGGATCGGTAATTGTCCGCCACAATCAACTGACCGCGCCGGAACAATTCTTCAAACCCAATGACCGCCACCAGACTGGTGTCCTTGAGGAGCGTAATAAACTCGTTCCCCAAGGGGGGAATCATGCGGCGCAGGGCTTGCGGGAAAATAATGTAGCGCATAGTCTGCACCGGATTCATCCCCAGGGAATTGGCTGCTTCTGTCTGACCCACCTCAATGGATTGAATCCCAGCCCGCACAATCTCAGCAATGTAAGCTGCCGAATTGAGGCTTAACGCCGTGACCGCCGCAATCAGGCGATCAAAGCGGAGCGTCATGCCAAAACTTTGGGCTAAGGCCGGAATGCCGAAATAGATCATAAAGATCTGGACCAGCAACGGGGTTCCCCGAAAAAAATCCACATAGGCACGGGTCAGCCAACGCACCGGTAGCAGCGGCGAGAGCCGCGCAATGCCGATTAAGGAGCCGCCTGCCATGCCCAACCCCACAGAGAGGGCGGCAATCTGGAGGGTTACCAAGGCCCCCTGTAACAACGCTGGTATGGCGGTCCAGATAATTTCAAAACTGTTGAGCATAGCGTTTTCTCAAGCGACGCGACAATTAGGGCTTGGCAGCAGGCACAGTATCCGGGAGTTTGGGCGGCTCAGCCCCAAACCATTTTTTATAAATTTCGGCGTAGGTGCCGTCCGTAATCAGTTGGTCGAGTCCTGTGTTAATGGCGCTTAGGTTGGCCGATCCTTTCGGAAAGGCAATGCCGTAATATTCTTCCGTCAAGAGTTGGCCCACCACCTTCAGACCCTTGATATTCCCTTTTTTGATGGCATCCAGGGTG
Organism: Thermosynechococcaceae cyanobacterium; assembly: GCA_049694615.1. Classification (GTDB taxonomy): domain Bacteria; phylum Cyanobacteriota; class Cyanobacteriia; order Thermosynechococcales; family Thermosynechococcaceae; genus JAAURS01. The sequence continues at coordinate 1,001 of JBAVRC010000366.1, forward strand.
ACCGGGGCATCGTTGACCACGGCATCAACATTGCCATTGGCCAATTCTTGCAAGGCCAAGGGGGCGGAGTCAAAACTGCTGACCTTCGCACCCGATACGCCTTTGGCCGTGGTGGCTCCGGTTGTGCCAATTTGAACCGCAATTTTTTTATTTTTGAGGCTATCCAGGGAGGTGATGCTGGTGTCTTTATCCTGAACGGCGATCGCCAACCCTGCCTTGAAATAAGGTCGCGAGAAATCGACGGTTTTGGTGCGTTCCGGGGTAATGGTCATGGCGCTAATGGCCGCATCCACGGTATTGGCCTGTAACGCCGGAATAATACCGTCAAACGGTAAACTCTGAAACTCGACCGTCAGCCCAGCCGCTTTGCCCGCCGCTTGCATGATCTCGATATCAAACCCTTCCAGTTGACCATCTGCTGCTTTCGACTCAAACGGTGCAAAGGCTGGTTCAGTGGCCACTTTTAAGATTTTGGCGCCTGACGACCCGCCCGTCGTGGTCCCGTCTCCGCCGCAAGCCGCCATTAAGAGCGCGACACCCAAGCCTGCGAGACATTGTTTGAGAAATTGCGATCGCCGCACCTTAGAGTTTTGCACGTTAGATTTTGCCATCGGTTTATCCTACACACCGCGTTGAATATAAAAACGTCCCCCTTGTCCTTCAGCAAATTCATTGTCAGGCCGTTCAGCGCTGTAAATCTGCTGATACGAATACAAAAGCAATAGCAGAAACATACATCAACCATACAATCTGGGCAAGATTAATAACATTTGCCCCACAGATCTGACAAAAGGCTACGGTTTAAAGACCAAAAAGTCCTCGGTGTTGCAACCGAGGACTCAGCAAATGTCCCTTTTGCGGAACCGTACCACGCTTTACCTGCGCGGCACGCTCTTCTCAATATCAATGTTATAGGGCGAGATGTTTTGCGGGATGTTTCCGCGCGCATTGAGACCTTGGGCCATGCTTAAAAACAAAGCTGGATCGCCCGTTTTCGGTTTTGCACTGGCCGCAGCGTAACTCCTGGGGGTTGCCGACCAAACGACTTGCGGAAATCCGAGTTTGGCCCGGTGGTACCCATCGTATCGGGGGGATTGGATATTAAACGGCACGTTGCCTTGGCTCCGACCCGGCAATACCCGTCGCCGTTGGTACGGTAAAATGTTTTCGCCAAAGTTTGTTAAATATTCTTCGCTATTTAAAAGATCGTCTACAAATCCTTTGATGCCTTTATTCGTCACTACGATCGACCAAGCAATCTTTTCGCGCTCGCTATAGACATCGCGGCCAAGGACACGCTGCACGGTTTGCTCAACAAAGCGATAGTTGCTATTGAGGTCATAAAAGCTTCGTCGGTAGCGATCCGAGAGCAATAAGCCTCGGACAAAATCGCGGACGCTGATCTGACCATTCTTGAGTTGCGACTCAAGGACGGCTTCTCGATCTGAGGCAAAGGCATGGAAAAAAATCTGGCGATAGGCGGCTTCAATCAGGTTGCTCATGTCTCCCGAACTGAGCATGTTGTCGGTTGAATAGATGTACGGTGACTCGTCGCTGCCAACCTCAAACCCTTTAACACGTGTGTTCGGGCAACTGGGTGCGTATTCTATTAATGGTAGTCCCACTAGTGTCCTCCTTCCCTTTCCGGTCTCACCAAATATTACTCAATTTACGGTTCCTCCTTTCCTTCAGCTTTACACTCCTTAACGCTTCTCATTTTTAAACCGGGGATTGGTCTCCGGTATCGAGCGGTCCTTCAATCTGGGCGTTAAAGCCATAAACTTCGCGAGTTCCGGCATAGGCGACCAGGGTAACGGCCTTTTCATCGCCTGGTTCAAAGCGAATTGCAGTGCCGGACGGGATATCCAACCGCATTCCCCGTGCTGCTGCGCGATCAAACTGTAGGGCTGCATTGACTTCAAAAAAGTGAAAGTGAGACCCCACTTGAATGGGGCGATCGCCGGTATTGGCCACCGACAATTGGACGGTCGGACGACCCGCATTCAATTCAAGGTCGCCGTTGGGCACGATCAGTTCGCCGGGAATCATACATAATCTCCTGCTGCGAGGGTATCTAACGAATGGGGTCATGGACGGTGACCAGCTTGGTCCCGTCAGGGAACGTCGCTTCCACCTGCACCTCGTGAATCATTTCTGGGATGCCGTCCATGACATCCTCTCGACTTAATAGGGTGATGCCGTAACTCATGAGATCGGCAACGGTTTGGCCTTCCCGTGCACCTTCTAAGATGGCGGCGGAAATATAGGCGATCGCTTCAGGATAATTCAACTTTAATCCCTTGGCCTTGCGGCGCTCCGCTAGGAGCGCGGCGGTAAAAATCAGCAATTTGTCTTTTTCTTGCGGCGAAAGTTGCATCCCACGACCTCATCTAGATCTGCCAGACTCGCGATGGACAAGCAGGCTGTCCTAAGGCATAGAATCGCACATCATTCCAAACTTGTGTAAACCATCGACGCACATCGGTTATCGAATTCCCGCGATAGCGACACACCAGCCCCTGAGGCAGACGACTCGCACCAGCCGTTCCTTCGCCAACCGAAGCCTGCCCATGGGCCCGCAACCGTTGCATGAAATCGCGTTCTACCCCTTGCCCCACCCAGACCAAAGTCCCCACCACTGCTGAGCCATTCAGGCCGTGGAGATGATCCAAGCAGGGCGGTCCACCCGTTAAGTGTTGTCGATCAATCCACAGAGGGCGATCGCCTTGCCAGACCTCCGTGTGCGATCGCCATTGTCCCCCTAAAAACCGTTCGCCCCGAGCTGTTCGCCCAAAGCGATAGATATCCCACCCAAACCAGGATGCACCGGGAGCCAGATCGACCCTCAAGGTCTGCTGGTATTGGGCTTGATTGAACAAAATCGTTTCTTGTGGCAGCCATTCTAAACAAGCCTCTGCCGCCACTTGAATCCGCAGGGTCTGTTCGACCCATTGGGTTCCAGTCCGATAGATCTTTCCGGCAGCAGCGGTGGTGATCACCGCACGGGCCTTGGGCAATAGTTCAATATCGTAGGTCAGGCGATCGCCCCCAGCCATTCCCCCAGCCGTATGGATTAACACGGTATGACAGATCGGGTCGGATTCTGGGTAAAAGGGACGCTGAATCTTCAGGGGCGCTTGATGCCAAGCGGAAGCCAGACGGGTTTTAGCGGTGGGACAGTCGTAGCGGAGGCAAACACCGCCCTGCCAATCCGATGGGCGGGCCAATGGCGTTGATGGGTGGGGCTTGTGGGCGACGGAGGGTTGGAGGGTCGCACCGGGCAAATAACCTTCAGGTACAATCATGGGGAAGTTAAGTGTTTCTACGAGTCAGTTCTGAGACTTCAACGGTCCATCCTAAGCAAGGAAGCCCCTGATTGTACCTCTTTAGACCCGATCCGACCGATCCAGTCTTAGGTGTCTTTCTCCCGTTTTGTCTCAACACTCCGACAAGATGAACTATGACCTACAGCCCTAACGACCCGACAGGTCACCCCCCTGAGCCTAACAAAATCTCACCCGCCAAGGCCTTGCATAAACTGGTCACTGAAGGGCGATCCGGACGGTTAATCCTAACTGATCCCAACGATTCTTCCATCCAGTGGTGCGTTTATTTCGGCGGCGGGCAAGTTCACTTTGCCGGCAGTTTGATGGGACAGCGCGAACGACTCGTTTATATGCTCCATCAAGAGTCTCCGGGGTTAGAGTCTTGTGTACCGGAGACTTGCACTTCGGACTATCAAGCCATCTGTCAATACTGGCGATCGCAGCAGTTGTCGATCAATTGGATTCGGCAGCTGCTCGGCAAGCTGACCCAAGAGGCGTTAACCCACATTCTGACCATTCCTCAAGCCGTATTGAAATATGAGCCTAGCATTGGCTTAGATCCGCTCTTGCTGTCGGTTCCCTTTAGACAGGTCATCTTACCGATTAAAGACACCATCACCCAGTGGACACCCATCAAACCTGACCTATATTCGCCATTTCAGCGTCCCTACCTCAATGACATTGAGGCTTGCTTACAGATGGTTTGGCAAGATAGCCCCATAGCCCAACCACAATTGCAAGACGTGATTCGTCTCATGGACCAACAGCAAACCCTCTATGAGATCGCTTATCAACTCTCGATCAATGTGCTAGACCTGTCTATCTTTCTGCAACCTCT
>JBAVRC010000367.1:0-5885 GCA_049694615.1 Thermosynechococcaceae cyanobacterium
CTTTAGGACAGAGGCTTTGTCGTTGACAGATCTGGGATTTTGCTTGCTGATCGGGTCTTCAATCTTGTGGATCATCGAGTTGAAGAAATGGATGGCAGCTCGTCGGCACTGGTTTTCTAAAGGGCGATCGCTAGAATGAAACCAAATTACCGTTTTGGAAAGGTCAGATCGCAGAAATGAGCCATGAGTTTGCGCTATGAACACTGAAGATACACCCACCGGCTAAACTGCGATCGCACGATTATGCAATCCCTTATCTCTTACACCTTTGGCACACTTGCTGCGCTGTTTCCAATCGCCAATCCTATTGGCGCAGTCCCCATTTTCTACAGTCTAACGGCTCAGAATACGCCCCGCTATCGCCTTAAACAGGCTCGTAAGACAGCGCTCAGTGTTGTGGGTGTATTGCTAACCTTTCTGCTCGTGGGTAAACTCATTCTCAACTTTTTTGGACTTTCCTTAGGTGTGCTGCGCATTGCAGGCGGGTTAATTGTCGCCCATGCGGCTTGGGAGATGGTGACATCTCAACGACGGCTGACGAATGCGGAGCATCAAGATGCAGTAGATAAGGAGGATATTTCCTTTACGCCAATGGCGATTCCGATCATTGGCGGGCCAGGCTCAATCGGTGTCGTTATTGGGCTATCGACTCAGACCACTCGGTGGATTGATTATATTGGCTGCTGTTTGGGGGTTGGACTGCTGGGTGTAATGATTTATTTCTGTCTCAGATTAGGAGAGCCATTAATCGAAAAACTTGGCGAGACGGGATTGGGAGCGTTGAATCGAATTTTGGGATTCTTGATCTTGGCGATCGCCGTACAGCTCATCGCAGACGGCACCTTTGATTTGGTCAAAACATCGGCTCCTCATCTTTTTAAGTGAAATTTTGAACAACAGTCCGTAATAGTGGGATAAGTTTATGCATGATTTGATTGGGGTAAGGCGAAAAGATCGCTTGTATCGTATCATTCGTTATTGCGCATGACAATGAGTTGAAGCATTACTTAGAGCCTGCCCGAATACCCCCTGGAACCCTTGGTATTTCGTCCTCAAAATGGGTTATTCGGATAGGTTCGTAAGACAATCGCCCCAAAAAGTTCCGTCTGAAGGTTGAAAGACTATACAGCACGCCTCAAAGCAACGGCGCTGCCAAGATAAGTTCAAACAACTCAAACGCTAAAAGCAAAGCTAGGATGCCGATGAACAAGTCTTTATACTGTTGAGTTACTGGTATTGTGTGGCGCATGGTTGACACCTCCATATCCCAATCTTTCTCTTTATCTCTATTATCTATCAAATTGTCTGAAACAGAAATATACTGAGCACATTGATTACAATTGATTCCATTGGCGAGACAAACCTCGGTGCTGATGACAAAACCACAATAGTGCAAATGAATCTTGCTTCCGTTGACATCATTATCATCGGTGCTGGCGTGGCGGGTCTCTCAGCAGGTTGCTACGCTCAAATGAACGGTTACCGCACCCAAATTTTTGAGTTGCACGATCAGCCTGGAGGTTTATGCACTGCGTGGGAGCGTAAAGGGTATACCTTTGATGGCTGTCTGTACTACCTGTTCGGATCGGGGGCAGGTCAACCCTTCCATACGCTGTGGGAAGAGTTAGGCGCAGTTCAGGGAAAAGGATTTATCCACCACGATGAGTTCATGCAGGTCGTCGAACCGAGTGGGAAAAGGTTCGTGGTTTACAGCGATCCCGACCGACTTGAACATCACCTGAAGCAGTTATCCCCCGCTGACTATCGGCTCATCGAATCGTTATGCCAGGGCATTCGGACGTTCACTCAATTCGATCTGTCTCTCCTTTGGCAACAACCGAGAGCGCTGATGAAGCCGAAGGATTGGTTAAAACTGGGTTGCAAAATGCTACCCTTTGCGGGTTCTGTCGCACAGTGGGGCACTGTATCGGCTCTGGAATTTGCTAACCGTTTCAAAGATCCCTTCCTGCGTCGCGCAATTCCCCAAATGTTTTCCTGGCCGGAAATTCCGGTCATGGTGGGTCTGTCGTTGCTGGCCTATACCTACACCAAAAATGCAGGCTTTCCGGTGGGAGGGTCTCTGGAGTTTTCTCGTGCGATCGCCCAACGATACCTCGACCTGGGCGGTGAAATTCGCTATTGTTCCCAAGTGGAACGGATTCTGGTGGAGGGCGATCGCGCTGCAAACCTTAAGGAGCGCGCCGTTGGCATCAGACTCTACAACAACGAGGAGTACCGCGCGGATCGCGTGATTGCTGCTTGCGATGGACGTGGCGTACTCTTCGATTTACTCCCTAGTCGATTGGTTAATCGTCAGCTCAAAAAACTTTACAACGGCAACCTGCCGATTCATTCGCAACTTCAAGTCTCGCTAGGGGTCAATCGCGATCTATCTAGCGAACCCCATTGGGCCACGTACCTCCTCAATCGCCCCATTCTCATTGCTGGAGAAGAACGACATGAAATTGGGATTAAACACTACTGTTTCGATCCTTCCCTGGCTCCTCCCGGCAAATCGGTCGTCACAATCATGTTGCCAACTTCCTATGATTATTGGCAGCGAATCTATGGGCGATCGCTCTACCATACTGAGCAAATTCAGGAATCCGATATCCTGATTGACCAGTTGGAGCAATTTTATCCCGGTATTAAGGCTGATATTGAGTTTGTCGATGTTGCGACGCCGCTAAGCTACGAGCGCTATACCGGCAACTGGCAAGGTTCGAATTGCGGTTGGCTGCTGACGAAACAAACGTTGCCATTAATGCTGAAAGGAATTAGGAAAACCCTACCTGGACTCAACAATTTTTATATGATCGGTCAGTGGGTGGAACCTGGGGGAAGTGTTCCCATTGTGGCGATGTCAGGACGTAATATCGTTCAGCAAATTTGTCAGGAGGACAAAAGAATGTTTATGACCATTGGAAAAGATTTATAGGCACAAGGGCACAAAATGAAAGTCTTGGCCGCTAAATAAACCCCGATCGCTCAGTTTCAAGTCTGGAATCACCAACAGCGCCATAAACGAAAGGGTCATAAACGGGGCTGAGAGCTGCGATCCCAGACGTTTGACATGGGCATCCATGCGCGAATACTGTTCCGCAACTTGAAATCCGTCTTCAGTGCTCATGAGTCCGGCAATCGGCAATTCTAGGACTTCGATGTCGTCGCCTTTCGCGATCGCAATCCCTCCCTTACTGCGAATTACGGCATTGACCGCAGCACACAGTTCTGCATCCGTAGCGCCCACTGCGACAATATTGTGAGAGTCATGGGCTACGCTGGAGGCGATCGCGCCCCGTTGCAAATTAAAGTTATGGATCAGTGCAACCGCAGGCGGAACAATAGCATAGCGATTGACCACTGCAATTTTGAGAATGTCGCGAGACACATCCGACTGAATTTCGCCATCGACAATAGGGGCAGGCTCAATTCGTTCCGATGTCACCAGCTCTCCATTCAATGCCTCGATTACCCTCACATTTTTTGCGCCGTCGGCAGGGAGACGAAAGGCTTCACTCGTTAAAGGCTGAGCGACAAACTGGTTAATGGGCTGGATCGGGATTCTTGGCAGGAGGGGTTGGCCTTCCTTAGCCACAAGCTGACCTTTGCAATAGGTTTGTCGGACTTCAAATGATTGGAGATTATTGACTGCAATAAAATCCGCCGGATCGCCGACTTGCAATAAGCCGACCTTTAACCCATAGTGCCGAACTGGATTCAAACAGGCAACTTGCAGAACCTTCATGACATCGTGTCCCAAGGAAACAGCTCGTTGGACCAGGGTGTTGATGTGTCCGTGGACTAACGCGTCGGGATGCTTATCGTCGCTACAAAACATACAGAGATCGTGATGAGTCTCGATCAGGGAATGTAACATCTCAAAATTTTGAGCGGCGGAACCTTCCCGAATCAGGATTTTCATCCCCGCATCCAACTTGTCGAGGGCTTCTTGCAGGCGCAAACATTCATGTTCCGTGGTTATTCCGGCACTGGCATACTGATGCGCCTGCGCGCCCATTAGCCCAGGCGCATGGCCATCAATGGGACAGCCGAAGGACTGGGCCGTATGGAGCTTTTCCATCACGCCCGGATCCTGATTCAAAACCCCTGGTACATTCATCATTTCGCTGAGGTAGGTCAATCCGTCTTCCTCAAATAGAATGCGAATGTCGCGGGCTGTGAGTTCGGCTCCGGCAGTTTCAAAAAAGGTTGCAGGAACACAGGAGGGTGCGCCGAAGGCAATCTCGAAGGGCGTCTGGGCTGCATTGGCCACCATAAACCGCACCCCCTCTAACCCCAAGACATTGGCGATTTCATGGGGATCGGAAACAACGGCAACCGTCCCTTGAATGGTTGCTAAACGCGCAAATTCCGAAGGCGGTAGCATGGAGCTTTCGATGTGAATATGCGCATCCACGAACCCTGGCAGGATGTATTGGTCGTTATGAGGGGTCTCATCCTGTGCGATCGCCTGAATACAGCCATCTTGGATCCAGACAGTGCCTGGAAAGACGGTATTGCGAAAGAGGTCAACGATATGACCCGATATCGAAAAACGATCCATATTTTCAACTCCTCAGCGCTCGCGATGAAGGGCTCTGCTTTTATCGTAATGGGAGATTTATAAATCGGGGGGATGGGAGTCTTGTTACTCTTCCAAGTAATAAATGGCAGGGAGTTGTCGATAGCGCTGATCGAAGTCAATCCCGTAGCCGACAATGAAGCGGTCAGGAACGGTTAATCCGAGGTAATCAATGGCTACTGGAACCTTGCGGTGAGAGGGTTTATCCAGTAAGGCACATAATTTCAGAGAAGCGGGTCGATAGGCTTGGAGGTAATCGATGGCCGTTTGAGTGGTGATTCCAGTATCCACAATATCTTCCACCAGCAAAACAGTCTGATCTTCCACTAGATCCTGCGATATCCCCATCAAAATCGATGCCGCTCCCGAACTCATGGTTGAGGAGCCGTAACTGGATAATCGGATAAACTCGATGCAATGAATCGGTGTCTGCATTGTTCTGACCAGATCGGCAAAAAAAATAAAACTTCCCTTGAGAATTCCGATCGCCAGCAGAGATTGACCTGCATAATCTTGATCTAAGGTTTGCGCAAGGCGAGTCACCGTCTGACACAGCTCCTCTTGCAAGATTAAAGGGACGAGTTTTGGCGTCATGGGATGTTCCCTCGTTCTGAACATGATAATTTGCGATGGCTGGATATATGATGAAGGGTGCTTGTCAAAGCAGTGTTTTACGGTGAAGCTTCAAATGCAGTCTACATATACAGCATTAACTCTGCCAGACATAGATGATGTTCTTGAACGGTTTCCCCTGATTATTGCACCAGAGACTTCTGTGCTAGAGGCGATCGCACGAATGAGTCAGGTGGGAGGCTCTCATTGCGATGTGGAAGGGGTTGAGCAGTCTTCCGACTTCTGCTCCATTGCCCCAGGCTCAAGCAGTTGTGCCCTCGTTATTGCAGCGGGCCAATTAATTGGAATTTTTACAGAACGGGATGTCGTGCGATTGACTGTTGCAGGGTTAGATTTAGCCAGCGTGACAGTGGCAGAGGTGATGACGACAGAATTAGTCGCCCTCCGTCAATCCGATAAGCCAACGGTCCTGACCGCTCTATCGCTCATGCGTCAGCAAAATATTCGACATTTGCCTATCGTTGCCGATGACGGACAACTGATCGGTTTGGTGACTCCCTACAGCATTCGTCAAGTCTTGCAGCCCGTTTATTTGCTCAAACTTCGGTTGGTCGCCGAGGTGATGACCTCCCATGCGATTCATGCCCATCAAAACACCTCCGTCTTTGAACTGGCACAATACATGGATCAATGCCACTGAAATAAGGTGAATCAAAGTGCTAGAGCG
>JBAVRC010000368.1:0-2737 GCA_049694615.1 Thermosynechococcaceae cyanobacterium
CTCTGACCCGTTGCGGCAAGTGGGTAGCGGTTCTCACCTCAAACAAGGTTCGGTCTTCTTCTGGCGTCAGGTGGGCTTGGAGGCGGGGTCTCATGCAGTTGCTCTATTATGGGATCCTCTCCCTCAATCTTCCTCCATATACCTTCGCTTTTCAACCCAAACCTACTTATTGCCATCACTCCTTCGATTCAGGTCATTACTGACGTAGATAACCAACGAAGCGATGCGGTGATTCAAGGGTTGTTGCGGGCGACGTTCTCTTTCTAGGGAGGAGGAATTAAACCATCTCGGCGATTGAAATCGCGTCTATGATGAAATAAACTCTCCTAATGCGGATTGTAGCTAATCCACGTTGGCGAAGCCAGCCCAAAGGGTTTAGGCAATCTTTATTCCTATAGACGCGATTTTAATCGCTAGGCATCAGCCTGATTTAATGACGTTCTCTGCCATGACTTTAACACCCAATATTTCGTTTCAAAAATGGCACATTATTGGCTGGGTTACTTTGTTTGTATCCTTGATGGTTGGTGCCATTTGGCTCATCAATGGGCTAGGTGAGACCGGAATGCGGATTGCAATTCGTCTAACGGCGCGTAGTTCATGCTTGCTATTTCTGCTGGCCTTTCTAGGATCTACCCTCGCAACTTTATGGCCTACTGCCTGGACCCAATGGTTATCCCAAAATCGACGATACTTCGGTTTATCGTTTGCCGTCTCTCATGCTTGGCACGCGATCGCCATCGGGGGGTTAGCCGTCGTCTCTTCAGGCAAGGCGATGAGCTATAGTCCCGGCGGAATGTTGGGGTATCTGTTCATCGGATTCATGTCGGCGACTTCATTTGATCGGGCTAGAGCGTGGTTAGGGGGTCGTCCCTGGCAAATTCTACATACCGTGGGGGCCTACTATCTTTGGTTGGCGTTCTTCATCTCCTTCGGCAAAAAGTGGGCGATCGCACCCATCTATCCTTTGATGACTGGCTTGTTGGCGATCGCAATGATGTTGCGCATTGGGCGTTATATCAGTTGCCATAAGCATTAGGACGCCAACTTCAAGACATGGTTCATCGCATCCTTTAAACAATCAAAGGCATCTCGACATTGGGGCCACGCCGAAACACCGCTACCACCGGAGCCTCGGTTGCAGACAGGCAGTAGATGCGGGGTGGGGTTGGCGTCATGGAATCGATCCGGCTCGGTTAGGAACCGTAGCAAGCAGACAGCACGGTTTGCATTAGTTATGAACCTCTGATAGTTTATAATTGAAACCAAGCAAAATTATTCTCTAGAATAATAATTTATACAAGATCAAAAACAGTTCGACTAACGCGCGCTAGGTCAAACGTCAACCTGGAGTTACTGGAGTAGCTATGACGACTTCTTACACTGGAGGCCAATGTCCTGAGTGGTACTCCTTTGAGGGCGGTTCGAACACCATCGTCTTATACGATCCAGAAACTGGGGCTGAACTAGATAGCTACACAGTTGATTTTCAGCCTGATCACCGGGCTTCTATTCTAGGTCCAATTCTAAGAGTACAGCCAGACGTTGGCGACACCTTTGGTCCACACTCCCCCCAAGGCGTTCTTTCGATTATTTATCCGCCGTACATTTTTATCACCAACGGGACTCCTAACGCGTTTAAAAATACCAAGCTTTGGCAGTATTGCCGATGCAAGACTGCAAACTATCGTTTCGTTCGAGTTGACGGACAATCCGATGATTGCGGCAACCTCCCCGAACCACCGCAGCAAAACCCTTGTAACCCATTGCCGGGTCAACCCGCATGTCCTGTTCCTGCCCCAGCCAACTCCGACTTTGAAGTTCATAGCGGCGCAGTCACAGAAACCGTCGATCTATTGACCTACCAATCCCTCGGCGAAACACGAGGACTTACCCTCCGCTATAGCTCTCTGAGCGCCGATCCCCGTCCTATTCTGCACTTTCGTTATAGCCAGGTCTATAACCCCCACCAAACTATTATTGCCAAACTCACCATTCGCCGGGGCAGTTTCACCTACAACGTACCCGGCTATCCGCGCCAAGAATTTGGCCTTACTCGCCGCGAAAACTTCTGGAGCGTCCCAACCATCGGCGACCCTGCCTACAATAACGGCATCGACGATGCTGCCCTGCAAGCCGACTTGCGCGACCAACCCTCAGGACTTTACGACTATACTTGGCGACGCAGCATTCAGTACATCGACCCCGATGCACCTGTATTTGCCCCTCTAGATGCCGCTGAAACGGGCAATTTCATCCATGTGAATCGGGTGAATAGCCCCTTTGGCGCAGGCTGGTCATTAGCCGGGTGGCAAGAACTGATCGCCAACTCCGATGGAAGTCTCCTCCTGTTGGATGGCGATGGGACACAACTGCTGTTTAGTGCCCCCACTGGGAATGTATATGGCTCCCCCACAGGCGATTTCTCCCGCCTGGAAAAACTCAGCGACAACAGCTATCGTCGAACTCTTACTGACACGACTTGGAAGGTTACGAAGCGAGAAAAATATAACGATTTGCAGGAGAATAGAGTACACCCTATAGCAGCAGCAAAACGCTTTGCGCCTATTCAAGTGCACGGTATCCAATTAAAACTTGCTAAAAATCAGAGCGTAATCGACCCACCCGCTACAGAGCAATGAGGGTTTGAGCGTTTTGAGTTGGATGCTGGAAGGGAAGCAAAGAGGGGGGATCAAACCCCAATCGTGCTGCTTGACAAGATTGGGTTAAGAACTCT
>JBAVRC010000369.1:0-2387 GCA_049694615.1 Thermosynechococcaceae cyanobacterium
CGATGAATTGCCTGTATTCGTCTTTGCAAGATTTGTAGACTTTCATTTAAGGCTGAACCCGTACCCTCAAAGAGCGATCGCGTGGCGGAGCGATGCAATATTATCGATTTCTTCGTTGAGTGCGGCAGTCTTTTCAATTTCGTTCAATGGGTTGGGCAATGGTATAGGTTTTGCCTGTCCCGGTTGCGCCCAGCAAGGTTTGATACCGATGTCCTGCTTGGAGGGATGTGACGAGTTGGGTGGATCTTCGTTTTGGTCTGGTCGCCGCATTTTTCACACTGCTTTTGCAGTTGCAGGTTCCTTTTTGAGAAGTGTGGGGAGCGATCGCACAATTCGTACTTGTCCCAAGGAATAAGTCACCCCATAGCTTTTCGCCAATAGCCAAAACCATAGAGCTGGGTAGCGCGGTTCTAGATAGGGTTGCATGCGCTGCACCCAGTTGGGGAACCAGGTTCGCAGTAACGCATTAAAAAAGGCGGCTACCGTAAAACTCCAGTAACTTTGCAGCCAGCGAATCATATCTTTGAGTCCTACCAAATCCCAAATCCAGTACAGCAACACCGGATTCGTGAAAGCAGCCTTGAGCGCCATGCGGTTAAAGGTGAGCCAGCCAAATCGATCTTTAATAAACCCTTCCGCTGTCTCGGTCGATTCGCCCGCCAAAATGCCGAAAAACGTATTGAGCATGGCATTGATGCGTTCCGGCGGAAGTTGCCGTCCGTTGGGCACCATCATCCCCCGCGAAAACAGCCAAGTGACAGCAATATTGCTTTGATAAGCTCGAATTTGATTGAGATGCCGCGCTTGGACTAAATCATGCCGCAACGCCGTATCCAGCAGATCCGTCAAACGGGGCATGTTCCGCACAATGGATCCAAATCCGGTAAAGACCAACGGCGATTGTAAAGACGCTGCATCTCCAATGGATGCTAGGCGATCATAGGCCACCGTGCGATCGCGATCGTTGGCCGTAAAGTGACCGGGAATATAGCCAAAGGTCGGTTTGAGCCACTGGAGTTTTTCGGGGTCGCAACGGCGATATTCCGGCAAAATGGCAAAGAAATCTTCATACATCTCCAGCAGCGATCCTGGATTTTCAGGATGCACCTGATGGTAATGAAATAAATAAAAGGTCAACTCATCGCCGGGACCGGGAAATAACTCCCAAATCAGTTGCCGTCCCCGTGAGAGATCGCCATGGCTATTCAACACATCCCCATAGGCGGCATCCCAGACGGCAGGTTCCATGCCTGAAATGACTGCCCCCACCGTTGGACAAACACTCTCGAAGGCGCGATCGCCATTGAGTTGCCATGCAATGGGCGATGCCGTTCCCATGGCATCGACAATGAGACGACCTGTGGCTTGTTTGCGGGTTTGGGAGGGGAGATGCAGGGCCTGCACCACTGCCTGGTGTGCGCCAATGTCGGCTCGGACAAATTCGCTATAGTCCCAAATCTCGCCCCCCGCTTGGCGTAGTTTTTCGCCGCACAACTTCAAGAGTTTGGCTGAATTCACGGCAATATTTAGCACCGTAGGCGTGTGCAATGTCGCAGCCTTGGCTTGAGGGGGATTGTTGGCATCGAAAAACTTATGAAACCCATCGACATACTCGCGGGCAATGATTGACTCAAACTCAGCGGTGGTAAAGAGACCCAAGTCAATCAGGTTCTGGAATTCGACGCGGGAAATATTCCACTCCCGATGCATTTTGCCAAAGGGAAGCCGTTCAATGAGCAACACACGATAGCCCAGTTTCGCCATGACCGCCGCATGAATCACCCCTAACGCACCACCCAGATAGATTAAATCGTAGGTTGGCGTCGCATCAGAAGACTGTGTTGCATCTGCAAAAATCACCTGCCGGGGTTGCTGCGGATGGCGGACACTATCGCGCCACCGTTGTTCCCACCAATAAACCCGTGTTAGATCGGCTTCCCCATTGGGCATCTTTTGAAAGTACTGGACGGTGAGAGGGTACTGCTCCCTCAGTCCGGCAAAGATCGATTGGTCAGCAAAATCAATCAAGGGCAGTTCGGGCGATTCGGCTGGAAACGCTTGGCGCAAGTCTTGTTCCAGTCGCTGTAAAAAGGCTCGTTCCGTGCGGAGCGGTTGCGAGTGCCAGCGAAAGACTTTCAGGTATGTCGTACGCTGCACCGACCAGACAAAAATCGACCATTCTCCTGACTGTTGCGATTCTTTAACACAACACCCGTCAGGCGTCAGCGATTTTACACCGCAGATTGGCTGAAAGTCTTGATGCAGCCAGTTTCTGACACGAGCTGTATCTGGTGTGGGAATTTCAGCGTAAAAGATTTCTTGCATTTTGGGTGAGCTACGCAGAAACGCGTTAAAAATAGGTTAAACTTCCGGGTGCAGTTCAAAAT
>JBAVRC010000370.1:0-3986 GCA_049694615.1 Thermosynechococcaceae cyanobacterium
GGGTTGGGCCAACCACTACTGCAATTTCTTCTGTGGCGGTGCCCATCCAGGAGGCCAGGGGCAAAATGGCGATGCTGGCGGTGATAAAAATAACGAGAGGGCCTAAATGTAATCCCTGGGCAACGAGAGACAAGGGAACGAACAGCAATAAGCCAAGGAAGATGCGGTTTTTCAGGGTCACGGGGATTTCATCCGATCCTCTACAGTGCCGTCAGAATAGATCATATAGCAAGTTGCAAGTGTGATGATACTAACATCGACGCAACAATGCGCTTTCATTCGTAGGCTGTGCGGTTAAGGTTCCTCAGAACAAATGCAATCTCAGATTCCTTCTCTAGTACAGCAAAAATTGAATAGCTATCCTGTCGCAAACAATTTGCTTTTACCTGGATGAGAAGGGGAGTTGGGCGATCGCCTAAGGATTCTGGCGGCGAGGAAATGATACATCCTCATTGGGATCTCGGAAGTGCTAGGGTTGTAGAATGACTTTACCTAAAGCCGACCTAGATAGCCCCTGGAAAGAAATTTTGAGAGCCTATTTTCCCCAGGCAATGCAGTTTTTCTTTCCCAATACTGCTGCCTTGATTGACTGGGAACGTGCCTACGAATTTCTGGACAAGGAGTTTGTCCAGGTTGCCCGTGACGGCGAAGTCGGACGACGCTATGCCGATCAGCTTGTGAAGGTCTGGCGCAAGGATGGCGAATCCCTTTGGCTACTGGTGCATCTCGAAGTGCAGAGTCAGTCGGAATCAGCGTTCGCTGAACGCATGTTTATCTATAGTCTGCGGATCTTCGACCTGTTTCGCCAAGTTCCAGTCAGCTTGGCTATTCTATGCGACGAGCGTACAACCTGGAGACCCCATTCTTACGAAGCGATTTATCCCGACTCGCAACTTCGGTTTGAGTTTGGTGTGGCAAAGTTGCTGGATTGGCGCGATCGCATCCCGGAACTAGAGTCCAGCGATAACCCCTTTGCAACAGTGGTCTTAGCCCATCTGAAAGTTTTGGAGACCAAGCGCAATACCGAACAGCGGAAAGCCTGGAAATTTAGGTTGACGCGTGCTCTTTACAACAAGGGATACGAACGCCAACAAATTCTGGATCTATATCGCTTTATCGATTGGGTTATGATTTTACCAGAGCCAATAGAACGTGAGTTTTGGCAGGAACTTCAGACTTTTGAGGAGGGCCGAAAAGTGACTTATGTAACCCATGCCGAGCGTTTCGGTTTTGAAAGAGGACTTCAAGAAGGTAGGCAAGTAGGACTTCAAGAAGGCAGACAAGAAGGCAGACAAGAAGGGGAATTGGCGATCATATTGCGCTTATTAACCTGTCGTGTTGGTACTTTGCCGGAAGTTGTGCAGTCTCAGATCCAATCGCTGTCGCTTGAGCAAATCGAAGGTTTGGGGGAGGCACTTTTAGGGTTTACTAGTCTTTCCGATCTGCAAAGGTGGCTTGAATTGCATTGATGCGAAAACAAACAGCCCCTCCCGCGCATAGATCTGCTTGATTGCCGCAACTCGAACCCGCCCAACCGCACTCCTAAACAACCCTGCACCACGCTTATCAAGGCGTGGCAGGACATGCTCCTAGCTTGGGGTTGCTTCAGAGGGATGACCGGAGTTGGGTAGGACTAGAAGTTTGATCGCGCATGGGGTTGAAGGACATAAGCAGTAACCAAAAAATAGGAGGGCATCCGTAGATACCCTCTCAAATAAGATGGAAAACTTTAGCGTGAATTAGAACGTAAAGGTGGTCCGAATGGTTCCTAGAATGACAGGATCGTTGGCACTATTTCCTTCTGGATTGAGAACGGCAATAATACCAGGTGTAATAGAGATATTGTCATTTACCTTAAAGCGGTACAGTGCCTCAATATGGAAAGGAAAATCAGGATCTTTATAACCTGGAATACTACTTGAAATCAAACTTGGTTCAGCACCAATAATGAGAGCACCCATGTTGCCTTGAACAAACAAGTCTGGGAAGGTAGCAGCTAGAGCAAAATTAAGAATTGTTCCATCGGAACCATCTGGAACAATAGGGTTGTTGGGAGCCAATTGGACACCTTGAGCTTCAGCTTTGGCAAAAGAAATACCAGCCCAACCCGAAAGAGCAAACCGAGGACTTGCCTCCCAATTAAACTCAACCCCAGCTGTATGAGCAGACGTTGCTCCCGCCCCAAATGGAGTATTAGCTCGCTGAGTACCTGTGTAACCTCCTAGTCCCAGATCTCCACCAACTGTGGTAGATCGCACATAAGTTAACCCAAAACCCAGCGTTTTGATCGGCTTGATGGTTAACTGAGCAATCGCAGCATAGTCCTCTCCCCCAAACAGACCTGCAGCACCTGATCTAGCTCGGCCAGGAGATACCGAAGACCCAGCAACCAGAGCGGGGACTAAGTAACCCGCACCAAAACTTAACTTTTCATTAAACTTATAGTTAAAACCAACTCCTGTCCCAGAAAAGTTAGAGCCACCTGCAAAACTCGAGACTTGTCTATAGATAGGATTTCTCAAACCAAAAGCTGAAAGAGATCCTTGCCCAGCACTATCTAGGTTCGGATTTAGAGTATCGACAAAGTCACTTAGCTCACCACCAACGGCTGTAGCATAAACTGTACCTTTGTCATTAAGAACTGGGAATCGGTATCCAAGATAGAAAAGTTTGATATCAGTATTTGATGCCTGTGCAACTTGAGAACCTAAAGTTCCGTGATAAATGGCCGCAGTGCCGAAGAGGTTCTCGTAGCTACCTTGTTGAAGACTGGTCAGTAATAAATCCTTACCTGTAAAGCTTGTTAACAGGCTTAATGTTGCCCGATAATTAAAGGTAAAGTTGTCACCAATCTTAGTCCTAGCTCCAGGGGAAGTAGGCACTCCCGGAGTAAAACCACTAGGCACAGGCAGATTTCCACTTGCAAACTGCGTACCCTGGAAAATTGCCTCACCCACCAACTTCGTCGTCGTCGAAAACTGCTGCGCTTCTAGCGTCGCCGCCCTCGCCTCCAACCCATCCACACGACCCTTCAGCGTCGCCAACTCCGCCTTAAATTCTTCCTGCAACGCCTTAACCGTCGCCAAATCTTCTTTCGTGGCAAACCTGTCGCTGATTTGATCCAAACACGCATTCAGCGCCGCCGCCAACTCATACCGAGTCGCCGCCCGATTTCCCCGGAATGTCCCATCGGGGTACCCCGCAATACAACCATACCGTTCGACTAAAGATTGCAACGCTTGAAAGGCCCAATCCGTGGGCTGCACATCCGACAACTGCGAAACCGACGTCACCTGAGGTTGTTCCTCGTCCGTCTGGACCACCTGAAACGTACTAAACGGACTCGGAATCTCCGAACCGTCTTGGATCCCAGACACATTCACCGCTGGCTCAGCCGCAACTGCAGCGGTGGCCAGAAACGATAGCGCCAAAGAGCTGCCTAACACAAAATTCTTATTCATACTCACACCCTCACGTTCGATCAACTAGAAATGCTGGTTTAAGGAGCAATCAACTGAAGCCTAGACTCACTGATGCGTCTAGTTTACAGCCGTCAGCCATCAATTTTTAATCAGCAGGCCAATCACCAATGCTTTACTAAATCCATGTTACCTGTACAAAGCTTAACCCAAAATTTGATAACAGGATTTATAGATTCTACATTCTTTATGGCTTTTTAGGAAGGTTGACCGGAAAAATATAAGCCGAGAGGCATCTCAACCCTTGACAGAATATGCGATAAGGACGTGTAATCGGTCTTAAATTCCCTGATTTTGAATGAATTGAGTTCAGAGCCTCCGGTTAACAACTCAATCCGGGGCAGTGATGCCGCTCTTTCCCTCAACCCCTTTTGCACCAGCCCCCTTGTATCTTAAAAGAGAGCAGTAGACCGATCGCCCCCTGGGTTGAGAAATCCGAGATTTAGTCTAGGTCGCTGTTCACTCATTTGTCTAAACTCGAAAAATCGCCTGGGTCTTGAACCCGCA
>JBAVRC010000371.1:0-2159 GCA_049694615.1 Thermosynechococcaceae cyanobacterium
GGGAGACGGCCACCAACCCGGAAAAGGTCAGTAAATTCGGAAAGGCCGCAAAGGGTTTCTTGAGGGTAATGGTGAGTTCAAAGTCGCCCGTTGCAGCAATGGATTTGACCGGATCCCCTAGCAGCCCAGACGGTTGCCCGCTGTTTTCAATAAACCGTTGCAGGGAAAAGGCCATCGCTTTGGCGTCAAAGGGGGTGCCATCATGGAATTTCACCCCTTTGCGCAAGGGAATGGTGTAGGTTAATCCGTCTTCGCTGACTTGGGGCAAGGCACTGGCCAGTTTGGGCTGGAGTTGGTCGGAACCAGAGACGTAGTCGTAGAGGCGATCGCCCATGTTATAGAGGAGGTTTCCCGCAAAGACCTCGTAGGCATCAGCGGGGTCTAGGGTGCGATACTTGGCCGTTGTGCCAATCACCACGCGATCGCTCCCCGTCCCACCCCCAGGCGGGGGGGCCGAGCGACCGCACCCAACTGTCAGCAACAAACAAATACCCAACAAGCTGACACTGCGCCGGGATCGTTTTTGCAAGTTAGACCGAGGTGTAATCAGCCGTTCATTAGAAAACGGCCATTGAGCCATCCAAGACTGAAAAAAGGTAGACAAGGAACGTCTCCAGCTATCAAAACAAATTAAAGGAATATCGCCGTCTACAACTTTCCAACGTGACTAACCCTGAACCGCCCTGCCATAGGGAGATCTGACCCATCGCGAATGGAACGAGGACTGGGCAAATGCCTCTATTGCTTAGCCATTGTATGCTGTCGCTGTGCTTAAGGCGCAAGCCTTGGCAGCGGAACAGCACCATAGGGTCTCCTCCCGCGTCATGGGACGGGTCAAAAATGCGTTACGTTGAGTTACGTCTATCGACAGATTACAAAAGAGAAGAATAGACTATAATCGCCTGCATACGTTCCCCGCATCATGATTGCCATTTATCCTGGTAGCTTTGATCCGATCACGCTTGGGCATCTTGACATCATAGAGCGAGCATCGCGTCTGTTTGATCGGTTGGTTGTTGCTGTAGCCTGCAATCCGAGTAAGGATTCCTTATTCACGATGCAGGAACGGATGCATCAAATTCGCGAATGTACCCGCCACTTAGTCAATATCGAAATTGACTATTTCGATACTTTAACGGTAACCTATGCCCAACACCGTCACGCTCAAGTACTGCTTCGTGGGTTGCGAGTTCTCTCGGATTTCGAGTATGAGTTACAAATGGCTCATACCAACAAGAGTCTATCTCAACACATTGAAACCGTTTTCTTAGCGACGTCTAACGAATACAGTTTTTTAAGCAGTAGTCTGGTCAAGGAAATCGCTAAGTTTGGTGGCTCAGTTGCTCATCTTGTCCCGCAAAACGTTGCCTTTGAGTTAGAGAGATGTTACGCCAAGAATCCTCCTTCAGCCTCGATACCAGCCCCAATGGACTAGAGTTCGAAAATGGGTATGCCAATCATTCCCCTAAAAGTTCTCAAGGATTGGAGTTGCAACAGCAACTCCAAAAGTTAGAGGAAATCATCGTTTTAGATGGTTTTAAGGTTCCTTTGACGGGACGAACCGTCATTGACGAGGAGATGCTCCTCAATCAACTTCTCGCGGTGGAGCGCAGTATTCCTGAGACCATCCGGGCTGCGGAAAAAATTCTGAGCCAGCGAGAAGACATTATTGCGCGGTCCAAGCAATATGCCCAGGAACTCATTAAGTCCGCTGAGCAGCGCGCTGCTCAAATTGCCGATGAACAGACCATTATTCAGCAAATTGAGGCCGAAGCGCAGCAATTGCGCAGTCAGGTACAGCAGGAAGTCGAAGAAATTCGGCGACGAAATCTGTCGGAGGTAGAGCGAGTTCGCCGTCAAACCCAGCAAGATATTGATACAATGCGTCGTCAAACGCAACAAGAGATTGAGGGTGTGCGTCAAAGTGCCCACAAAGAACGGGATCAAATTCTGCGAGAATCGGATCAATATGCGGATCGGGTGTTGATGGATTTAGAGCAGCAGCTCGGGGATATGTTGCGGGTGATCAAGAATGGTCGGACGCACTTGAAACCGAGCGGTAATCCCAAAGCGTACGAAGGCAATCGATCTGCTTAAGCGGTTTGGGGTTAGTCATCGGCACAACACCTGTGCGATCGCCCCATTGGCCCGGTCTATGT
>JBAVRC010000372.1:0-2276 GCA_049694615.1 Thermosynechococcaceae cyanobacterium
CCCTCACATAGGCGTGAGCTTTGACCAAGTAGAATTTTTGACCCAGACGGGCAAAATAATGGGTCAAAGGTCCAGTTCACGGTTAAAGGATCTAAGACCCGAACACTTTCTCTCAGAAAACCCCACCACCACCACCTCAAGCTGGATCATCCGTCGCGAAGTATGGGAGCAAGTGGGCGGATTTTGCGCCACCATGAGCTATTCCGAAGACTTGGAATGGCTTTTGCGAACAGTGTGTACGTCCCAGTGGCAAATTGAAGGTATTCCACAGATTTTAACTCGCTACCGCACCAGCACGGGGGGGTTATCTGCCGATCTCTATCAGATGGAAGCGGGCTGGAATACCCTAGCAGAGCAGGCCAAAATCTATGCCCCTGAACTCGTCCGCAAGCAATTTACCCGTGCCGAAGCCATTCACCTCCGGTATTTAGCACGACGCGCCTTTCGGTTGAAGTTGCCTACCCCGGTGGGGGTTGATTTCATGACTCGTGCTCTGTGTTCGGATTGGCTTTTGCTGGTACGCGAACCCCGACGCACTGTTGCCACCCTGCTGGCGGTCTATGGTCAGCATCTTTTACAGCAAATAGATGATCTATTCCGAACACCGAATCCCCTCCCCAAATAAACCCCTGAACCCGACTTTACGGTCCCATACAATTCTTCACGCCCTAAACCTATGCCAACCCTTTCCGTTATTATTCCGGTCTACAATTCCGAACAATCCATTATGGCCACAATGGATTCAGTCATAGCCCAAACCTATACTGATTTTGAAATTTTAGTCATTGACGATGGGTCAAGCGATCATAGTATTGGCCTTTGCAACAGTTATAACGACTCCCGGATGCGGGTTATTCGACAACAAAATCGCGGCTTAGCTGGAGCCAGAAATACTGGGATTCGCCATGCCCAAGGTCAGTATTTGGCCTTTTTGGATAGCGACGATCTGTGGGAACCGGAAAAGTTGGCTAAACAGATGCAGCACTTCGCCCAAAATCCTGACGTTGGGGTTAGTTTCTGCCGCTCTCTCTTTATTGATGAGAATGGTAAGGCACTGGGAATTTATCAAATGCCCAAATTGACTGATATTACGCCGGGATACTTATTTTGTCGCAATCCCATTAGCAATGGTTCATCGGTAGTAATTCGTCGCGAAGTACTGGATGCTATTAAATTTCAAGACAATTTGTATGGCGAACCAGAAGATTTTTACTTCGATGATCGCTTTCGGCAATCTGAGGACATTGAGTGCTGGTTACGTATTGCACTACAAACTCCCTGGAAAATTGAAGGGATTCCCGATGCGCTGACGCTGTACCGCGTCAACACGAGTGGGCTGTCCGCCAATGTGCTCAAGCAGTTCGACTATTGGGAGCAAATTGTCACCAAAACCAAAGCCTACAATCCTGAATTTGTAATGCAGTGGGCTGCGAAAGCCAGAGCCTACCAGTATCGCTACTTGGCCCGTCGGGCTGCGAGCCAGCGATCGCCCCAAATGGCCGCCCGACTCCTCCATCAGGCTTTCGCATCAGACTGGACCATTCTGTTAGAGGAACCGCGTCGCACACTGCTCACGATGGGTGCAATCTATCTGCTGCGGATTTTGCCGCAATCCCTCTATCGGTACTTAGAAACCTTGGCAATGACCCTGACCGGATTGAGTCAAAAAAGGCGGATTCAGCAAGAACGTCGCCTAGAACAGTCTTTTTAAGCAAAACTCATTCTTCAGCGACATTTTGAGCACAGGACCACACAACGCATGAAAATACTCCTAGTTTGTTCCTCCGGCGGTCACTTTAAGGCTCTCCAGCAATTGCAGCCCTTTTGGCAAGACCATGACCGCACCTGGATCACGTTTAAGACCGCCACAACCGAAGCCACCTTGACAGGCGAGAACACGATTTGGGCTTATAGCCCCACCAACCGCAACCTGCCCAATCTGTTGCGGAATCTATGGCTTGCATTTAAGGTGCTCAGAGGTGATCGCCCCGACCTCATCATTACCACTGGGGCTGGTGTAGCCGTTCCTTTCCTCATTCTGGGCAAACTAGGGGGGAGCCAAACCGTGTTTATCGAATCCGTCACTCGGGTTAGTAGCCTCAGTCTCTCGGCGAGATTAGCCTTGCCTTTTCTGAGTACGATTTACGTTCACTGGCCCCAATTGCAAGCGCGCTACCCTCAGTCCGAACTCGTCATGTCCTCGGAGTCTGCATGATTTTAGTAACCGTCGGAACCGAACAATACCCCTTTAATCGGTTGATGCATTGGATTGAGAC
>JBAVRC010000373.1:0-2224 GCA_049694615.1 Thermosynechococcaceae cyanobacterium
CTCCCAATCTCCCCGAAACAGGGTTCTCCCGACCCGTGCTCAACGCCTTACGGCATCAAAGGTTTGGACACTGAAGAAAATTGCCCCAACTGCCCGCTATATCTTGTGCTCAACGCCTTACGGCATCAAAGGTTTGGACACACCGATCGCCATAACCCTTTCTTGGCTTGCTCTCCTGAGCGGTTTTGCAAGCACCAACGAGCTAGGCTGAAGTTTAGATGTCCATCCATGAAAACAATTATATCATTTTCCGTTAAACGAACCCAAAACTCCTTGCCAGCATGACTTTCATGGGCTGAAAAATTCTGCAAGGATCGAACATCCAACCCTAAAAGCCAGAAACATGAGCCTTCAAGGGTTTGAACTTGCTACGGGTAGACATCCCCTTTAACAACTAGAGATCCTTGCAATAGACCTTCAGATGATTCGAAAGTTATCCCTTTTTGAAGACCAAGCCTCAGGGCGGTTACAAAGATGAATCCGTTCCACACAGCGATCGCAAATCCCAGCTAATAACAGATTGTCCTCCTGAGTCAAAATTTGCTCCAATTCCCAGCGCAGTTTTTCGCGATCGCGTTGATTCAGACAACAGCGAAAAATCGAATACTGTAAACTTTCACCATAGCCCTGCAAAAGCTTGTAGGCTTTGCGCCAACGCTTGGGGCAACGGATGTCATAGCAAACTAAATACCAGTTTTTGCGCTCAGCCATGATTACCTCCTAGCGGACAATGAGCTGAGCAAATAAGCCACCTTCCCCCGACCACTCCTTCTCAAGTAGCCTCACCTCTAGTTCAATTAAGCGGCGGTAAGTCAGTGAATATTGAGTGACCGGGTGCTTCCAGGTTTCTTGCTTGCGACGTTCGTAGAGGCTGACAAACTTCCGTCGTCCCGCTTCGGTCAGCCAAACCTGTTGACCGCGCACCTCAAAATCTGCAGACAAATCCCACTGGCCACGGTTGATCGAACCGATCACGGGCATATCGACTAACGGCACCCGAAAAATCTCCAACAGATCTAAAGCCAAGGGAGCAGCTTGGGTCCGGGGTTGATGATAAAAGCCCAGAGCCGGCTCTAACCCTACCGTAAGAATCGAATTCATTACATCCTTTAGCAACAGGGCATAACCAAAACTGAGCAGGGCATTACAGCGATCGCGTGGTGGGCGACGGTTGCGGCCGTCAAACCGAAGCGCCGCATCGACACCTTCGCTAAACAACTGCGGCATCGCCCCAAAATAAAGGGCGGCTAGATTGCCCTCTAACCCCAGTAACGAAGCTAAAGAGGTTGCCTGGGGAATCTGCTTCAGCAAAATCTTCATCTGAGCGATCGCACCCGTGAGTTCCGCTGGAACTGAGTCTTGACCCCGTTGCCCGCGCATCAAAAACTTCCGCTGTCCCTGGGCCCGACAGTAGACCAGCTTGCGGGCTAAATCCAAACAGGTATCGGGATTGCTTAAGGCCTGGTACTGGCGAATTCGCCGCTGAATGCTACCCCGCCGACTGTCAAAACTACCGAGATAACGCCCACCCCCAGAGACGAAATGGACGCCGATGTTTTGCTCTGAGCAGAAATGAAGTGCCTGGGTAGAAATTTGCGAGAAGCTATGCAGAACAATTTGCCCCACCTGTCGCGCCGGAATTTTTTCGACGGGATGATCGCGCCGGGTAATTTTGAGCTGTTCGCCAGTGCGGCCGACACAGGTTCCTGGCTCTAAAACATGAAGCACATCGCGTTCATCGTCTTCGGGAAATAATCGGACGGGCTGCCATTCGCGATTGTGGGCCAGGCGGGCCTCCTCGGGTAGACAAACAGGGGCTAAAGAGCAGCGCGTACACAACCGTTCATTGTCGGTGACCGGTGGCCGACAGGGAGATTGCCGTAACTCTCGGGCTTGGGCGATCGCCTGACGCACGGCATCTCGACCATTGTCATCCAGGGGCACATGCACTAGCACATTATCGGCGTGGTAGCGAATTCGTCCTTCACTGATGGGAACATTTAAAACCAGTTCGATGAGGTAGGCATAGGCAAGCACTTGGAGGCGATCGCTCTCCCAGGCTTGAGGTTGGTTGTTTTCCCCCCGATGGCACCGCCCCCGTTTGTGCTCATAAGGAATCACCTGCCCCTCTCGGGTTCGCAGGGCATCCACCTTGCCGCGAAGTCCCAGCTCGGCACTTTCTAAGAACAGTTCCTCCCAGTCTTCATCTTCTTGTTTTTCGAGT
>JBAVRC010000374.1:0-2419 GCA_049694615.1 Thermosynechococcaceae cyanobacterium
GTATTGCAGTCTTTAGTAAATTGTCATTTGAGATACTAAACATCTTGAGCAGAGCGGCTAAGTTCATCACATACTCGCCACTCGCAGCCTTTTCGCCAAGCTAAGGAACAGAACCTTCTCGCTTGAATAATACAAGGTTAGAATCTGCCGCCAAGAAATATGTTCGCGTCATGTCACAGCCATGACAATAGGCTTTCATGGCTTAACCCAGGCTTAAGCAAACCAAAATCCAAGCTTAAGTTTAAGCTGCTTTAATTTCATTGTCCGAGTGAATTAGGCCACCAAGAAAGTCGAGGTAAAGCTGAAGTATAGCTTTGCTTGCGGGTCTTGAGTCTTTTTCTTGATGGTTGTTTTCTTTATTGGATTTGCATTCTTTGGCTAACACAGCGAAAAATTGTACCTTGACGTTTCTCAGGTACATGAGATACAGAGCGTTAATTTGATTAAAATTGCCTCGTTTCTCGCTCATGTTAGACCGAAACATAAGATTTATTCTTGAAGGCAAAATAACAAGAAATCAAGACTCTGACTCAGAGCTTTTCTGTGGCGACCAAACTTGTGACATTTTTGATTCTGAGTCTTTAATCCGAGAGGAGTAAACAATGTCCTTACGAAATATAGGATTAGCAAGCGCTTTAATCTCTGCGCTCGTTATTTCCCATGTGGCTACAAGTTCCGATGCTTCTGCAAAAGGCAAAAAGCAAGGTCCTGTTGCTGGTGCCATCAACATCAATGGCCAAGGATCTTCTTTTGTCGATCCGCTACTGACCGATGCAGCCCAGAACGGCCCTGCAGGTGGGGCTTGCACCTCTAATTTTCCTGCCACCGGTAAAAACGGCTGGTTAAACGTTTACGGTATAGACCTAAACAGCGGCAGTGCTCTAGCAGGCGGCTTTGCAGGCAACCAAGCGCCTGGAGCTCCCAATCCTTTCGGGAATGGTCCAGTCAATAGTAATTTGGCCATGTCCTATGGCTCGATCGGTAGCGGTGGCGGTAAAATCGCTTACTTCAATGCTGCACCGAATAATACCGGTACTTCGACTTGCGAGTATGTTTCTGGTCCTTATGCGTTCTCTGGAACCGACAACCCTTACTCTATCGCCCCCGCCGATCCCACAACGGTTACAGCTGCTGGTGGCGCTAAGTTGGTCCAAATTCCTTCTACCATTGGTGCCGTTGCCACTATTTACAATAAAGGCGTCAAGTTGACGGCAGGTCGCACCAACTCCTTAGGCGAAACAGTGTCTGTTGCCAAAGCCTTAACGCGGAAAGAACTTTGCGCAATCTTTGAGCAAACCATTACCGACTGGAACGACATTGATTCGGCAAACCCTAATGGTTCTACAATTCGCATCAAAGCCCGTTTTGGCGGTAGTGGTACAACCTTAATTTTAGGCCGTCAACTTCAGGCAAACTGCGGCAACGGTCCTTGGACGTTGACCTCCGGCACATTCCCCAATAATGTGAATAACAACGCAGCTAGTTGGGCTTGGAATAATCTTCCTCTTGTCGATTCCTCGCTTGTAACCAACAAAGATGTCGCTGACGATGTTAAGGCCAAAACATTCTCCATCGGCGCTGTCGATGCAGCCTTGGCTAAACTGAACGGCAATGTAATTCCTAAACTGCAGAACAAGGCTCTGAAGTATGTTGCTCCTGCCTCTGCTGGAGTTCTGGCTGCCTTCAAAAACGTTGTAGACATCGATACAACGCTTCCTGGCAACCAGAGCCGCATCGAACTTGGCGTCGCCGGTAATCCGTCTGCGACCTGGGATCCTACCGATCCTAAGGCCTATCCCATTGTTGGTGCAACCTATTTCTGGTTCTATGGTTTGAACAGTAGCGGAGACAGTTGGTACAACACCAATGGTGCCTTCGATGCTGGGACCAGAACTGCTATCAAAGACTTCATTGAATGGTACACCACTAAATCTACGGTGAACCTGACTGATGCTGATAAAATTATTAGCCAAGTCACTGGATATGGTCCGCTTCCTGGCGGTAAGCCGATTGGAACAGCTTGTGCCAACAATCCCGCTGCAACTGACATCAAGTGTCTAGTCAGAAAATTGATTAATGATCCGACCAATGGTATCTAGTCTGCTGTGAAGCATGCTTCGCTAGTCAACTGAATATTTTGGGCAACAAGCCAGGTTTGCACGATTGCGCACCTGGCTTGTTCTTATCCTTGATCATCAATTGCAAGAAGTCCAAAATCAGCATCCAAGTCGGATATGTCTGGAACAACTCTTTTTGAAGATTCTCTAAAAGCGTTTTAAGCTGACGGGACTAGTCTTTTTACAATTTAAAATTCATTTTCGCGAACTTATTTAATCTAACTTTAACCTAACCTTAGTTTTATTTAGGTCCGGCTTCAGGGTAGGATTGTGGCGACTATGACAATATATCTCTGTAGAGC
>JBAVRC010000375.1:0-6615 GCA_049694615.1 Thermosynechococcaceae cyanobacterium
TATCATGTGCTGTGCGGACTGATTTCCCCCATGGATGGTATTGGCCCCGAACAACTAACCATCCAATCTCTCATCAAACGGGCCAGTCAACCCAACGTAACAGAGGCTATTCTGGCCATTAACCCCAGTATTGAAGGTGAAACCACGACCCTGTACGTGGGGCAACTCTTAAAGCCGTTTACCCGAGTCACGCGCATTGCTTTTGGATTACCCATGGGCGGCGATTTAGACTATGCCGATGAAGTCACCCTAGCCCGCGCGCTGGAAGGCAGACGAGAGCTAGACTAAGGCAGTGGGTTTCCCTACATCTTTTGCTTGACAAAGGCCACCAGTTGACCAATTGCCCGCTTGAGGGCGACAATCTCGTTCTCCATTTTTTCGACGCGCTCCCGCAGAATCAGCACCTCGTCCTGGTTCGCCCCAGTCATTGTCGTCTTGGAAAAATCCGTTGTTTTAATGCGGGGCAGCTTGGATTTGGAAATGGCCGTTTTGATGGCCCCTTGGAGTTGATGTTTTTCAAAGGGCTTTTCGATGAACTCAAAGTATTCAAAGGGCTCAGTCAATTTGTCGGTTACTTCCTCTTTGCGGCCCGACATGATGACTAGGGGAATACTTTTGAGATCGTCTTCTTGCTGCAATTCTTGGTAGACTTCCCACCCACTCAGACGGGGCAGCAAAAAGTCCAACATAATGAGATTGGGGCGCTCTTGACGAATCAGGTTTAAGCCCTCCAGGCCATCTTTGGCCTCTAGAACTTCAAAATCTCCCTCAGGGAGCATGTCTCGGACGCGCATCCGAATTACTTTGCTGTCGTCAATTACTAGAATTTTGTGACCAGCCACGCCTATCTCCTACGTGCTTTCAACGATAAGGGTAAAGTATATCAGTCTGCTTCTCAATGTGACTGTTTTTGAATACAACTGAACACCTAGACAGTCCAAGTGCACAGAGATGGATTCAAGAATTTGAGACTCACTTTTAGAGTGTGCCCCAATATCAAACACAGTGCACAAAGCGATTGTAAATTCATCCGGTCAAAGTGTAGTTGCCTGAATCCAGTCATTTAGCGACGTTCAACCTTAGTTTTACCTGTTTGGACGCTGGGATCAAGTCATCAGGAAAATGACAAGATCGCGTCGTGCGGTAAATCCCCCACCGGCAAAGACTCAGGGTATCATGTCTGGGAACAGCCTGACTTTGAAATCTATGACGCTTTCTCATCCATCCACCCACGCCGCCGATTCAATTCAGCGTTTGCCCGAATGGCTGCGTCGCCCCATAGGTCAGGCGAGTCAGCTTTCAACGGTCCAACGTATTATTAAGCGTCATGGCATCCATACCATTTGCGAGGAAGGACGATGCCCGAATCGTGGGGAATGTTATGCCCAGCAAACCGCAACGTTTTTATTGATGGGGCCTGTCTGCACACGCGCCTGTGGGTTCTGTCAAGTGGATAAGGGCCATGCCCCTATGCCGTTGGACCCAGAGGAACCGCAAAAGGTGGCTGAGTCTGTGCAGTTGTTGGGGCTGCAATATGTGGTCTTGACGTCGGTGGCACGGGATGATTTGGCGGATCAAGGGGCGACTTGGTTTGCCAGGACCATTGAGGCGGTGCGAGATCGCAATCCCCACACCCAAATCGAGGTCTTGACGCCGGATTTTCGCGGCAATGTCGATTGTATTCAAACCGTCCTAGATGCCCACCCCGTTTGCTTTAATCACAATTTAGAAACGGTGCGGCGCTTGCAAGGTCCGGTGCGGCGCGGGGCGCAATACGAGCGATCGCTGGGGGTGCTACACACCGTCAAGCAACGCCGACCTGATATTGCCACCAAGTCCGGTTTGATGTTGGGGCTGGGCGAAACCCAGGCTGAAATTCTCGAAACCCTGAACGACCTACGGGCAGTGGGCTGCGATCGCCTCACCCTCGGACAATATATGCAACCGTCCCTGGCTCATTTACCCGTCCAAAAATTTTGGCATCCCGACGAATTTGCGCAACTTGGCGCAGCCGCAACAGAAATGGGCTTTAGCCACGTTCGATCCGGGCCCCTCGTGCGGAGTTCCTATCACGCGGGCGAAGCGTAGGGGATTGCCTGCCCAGCCATCTAAGCGGTGCACGCCGTGGGCGGATGCCTCAGATCGGGCAGCAACATATCGGTTTTGAGGAAGGGGAGAGGGACAATGGCCTCTGCCAAGGGTCGAACGCGGGTGGATTGGTTAAACACATTGACCTGATAAACCTGCCGCTGAGACATGTCTAGGGCCGTTAACCAGCCACTTCTGGGGTGATAGGCGCCTGTGTCGATATCTAGCCATCCGGCCCCCTGCACAATTTGACCGGGCTCAACCCCTGGGAAGGTAAAGGTTATGGTATGCCCCGTCACAATTAACTTGTCGGCAAAAAACGGTTTTTGCATTTGGTGGAATTCTTTGCGAATCCAGCAAAATTCTTGGGCGCTTTGAGAGGCGAGGGCAAAATGCGGATTAACCCCCGCATGGACGAGCCAGAGATCGCCTAAATCCAGATAGGTGGGCAAGGTGGCGATCCAGGCCAAGTCGATCTCCAGTTGGCCTAAGTCGGTATAGCTCTCTAAGGTGCTGCGCCCCCCCGCCGACAGCCAAGCTTCCAAGGCAAAGTGATTCGCGTTGTTCTGGGACAGCAGGAACGCGAAATGCATCATTTGCTCGTGGTTGCCCAGCAAGCAGGGATACTGATGGGTCCGTACAAACTCGACGACTTGAGCGCTCTCGGGTCCCCGATCAATGAGATCTCCCAAGAAATAAAGCGTGTCGCGATCGCCAAGGTCCAAAAGGGCAAGAAGGGTTTGCAGTCCTTGGTAATGACCATGCACATCGCCAATAATAATGCGCCTGGGGGAATGGCTTATCATGCAAATGGGTCAAGTGCGCTCCTGGATAATGAGGATAAACCGAATCGATCCTTTCAGCACTTGATTCGAAGGGTATCTACTCTCAGTATGCCCCATTCCCTCAGCGACGTAACAGTTGCGAACAGCCTAGCGCGTCCCGATTTGGCCTTATGAATTCAACCACCGATTGTCTCCATCTTTGCGGTATCAAGGGGTACGGCTACACCGGGCTGTTACCGGAAGAACAAATTTTAGGCCAATGGTTTGAGGTGGATTTATACATCTATCTAGATTTAAGGCGGGCGGGACAAAGCGATTCCATCTCGGATACCTACGATTATCGGCAGGCGATTGATCAGGTGCGGACGCTGTTGCGACAGTCCCATTTTGCCCTCGTGGAGCGACTGGCAACTGCCATTGCCGAGGCTGTGTTGGCCCATGCTGACGTCGAGTCCGTTCGGGTTTGCCTCACCAAAGTTGCGCCTCCCATTCCTGACTTTGGCGGTTCAATCCAAGTGGAGTTGGTGCGGTCCAAGGGAGCCTAGCATGGGCGATGCGCCGCTGCATCACGGTAGCGAACTTGATCGAACCTCGGAACTGCCTTGCTATGTGGAGGTATTAGCAGACTGTCCGGGACCGTCGGGTTTATTGACGTACCGTGTTCCTCTCGGCACGATCCTTCATCCGGGGGATCTTTTGCAGGTTGAGGTCGGGTCGCGACCCGTGGGGGCGATCGCCATTCGGTTAACATCAACGCTACCGCCGGGACTCTCTCCTCAGCAAATCCGCGATGTGGGCGACGTGGTAGGCCACGATCTCTTTCCGGCAGGCTACTGGGACTTGCTGGAACGTGTGGCGACTTACTATCGCACCGACTTAATGACAGCCATTCGGGTGGCCCTGCCGCCGGGACTTTTACAGCGATCGCAACGCCGGGTATGCCTCAGTAGCGCTTTGCCACCGGATCTTGATCGGCACCCTCTTAGTCCGGCGGCCCAACAGGTATTGCAATTGTTGCAGCGATCGCCCACTCAGGGCTATGCCTGGACCTATGTGCAACAACAGGTGCAAGGGGCAGAACGCGGACTGCGGGACTTGCGCCAACGGGGTTGGGTTGAAACCACCGTACAGTTGCCAGCAACAGCACAACCCAAGCGGCAACAGAAGGTGACGTTGCTGGATCTGGGCACCGCGCAATTAACCCAACGACAACAGGAAATTCTGACCGTCTTGCAGCGCCACGGCGGCGAACTCTGGCTCCAGGATCTGCTTAAACTGTGTAAAACTACTCCCTCAACCCTTCAGAAAATAGCCCAAGCGGGCTGCATTACCATTACCTCGGTAGAGCGCCTGCGCCTGGACACCCATCCCGTGTCTGCCGATACCCCCCTACCCCTCACGGTCGATCAACAGGCAGCGTTGGACCAGATTAAGGGCTTGACGGGGTTTGCCCAGGTCTTGCTGCACGGCGTCACCGGGTCCGGAAAAACAGAGGTTTATCTACAGGCGATCGCCCCCATTTTGCAGCAAGGCAAGTCGGCACTGGTCCTGGTGCCGGAAATTGGATTGACGCCCCAACTCACCGACCGATTTCGGGCTCGGTTTGGGGCGCGGGTGCGGGTCTACCACAGCGCCCTGTCCGACGGCGAACGGTTCGATACTTGGCGATCGCTCCTCACCCCAGAGCCGCAGGTGGTGATCGGGACCCGTTCGGCGGTGTTTGCCCCCCTGCCCCATCTGGGGTTGGCCATTCTCGACGAAGAGCATGACTCTGGCTACAAACAAGAGCAACCTGCCCCCTGTTACCATGCCCGCATGGTGGCCTTGTGGCGATCGCAACAGGCCAACTGTCCCCTGATCTTGGGTTCGGCCACCCCGTCTCTAGAAACCTGGGTCAGCACCCACCCGGCGTCCCCCAGCCCGGTCGGGCCAGATGCGCTCTACCTGTCCTTGCCCCACCGGGTTCAAGCGCGACCCATGCCGCCCATTACAGTCATAGACATGCGGCAGGAACTGCACCAGGGGAATCGTTCCATGTTTAGCCAAACCTTGCAGGCGGCGCTGCAAGACCTCAAGGTCAGACAGCAACAGGGTATTTTGTTTGTGCAACGGCGAGGCCATAGCACCTTTGTCTCCTGTCGCAGTTGCGGGTTTGTGATGCAGTGCCCCAATTGCAGTGTGTCCTTGACCTACCATCAAGAATCGCCACAACGCTCGCCATTACTGCGCTGCCATTACTGCAACTTCATCCAGGCGCAGCCCAAGGACTGTCCCGAATGCGCCTCGCCCTATTTCCGGTTTTTTGGGACCGGAACTCAGCGGGTGGTGGAAAGCCTCAACGCCGCCTGTCCCGATCTCCGTCTGTTACGGTTCGATAGCGACACCACCCGACGCAAAGGATCCCATCGAGATCTCTTGCAACAATTTGCAGCCGGGGAGGCCGATGTACTGGTGGGGACGCAAATGCTAACGAAGGGTATCGATTTGCCGCAGGTGCAGATGGTGGGGGTGCTAGCGGCAGATGGGCTGCTCAACCTACCGGATTTCCGGGCCAGCGAACGGGCCGTGCAAACGTTGCTGCAAGTGGCGGGGCGTTCGGGTCGCGGCGACACCCTGGGGCAGGTGATTTTGCAAACCTACAGTCCTGAACATCCTGTGATTAAAGCCGTACAGCGTTACGAATTTCAAGCTTGTGTGGAAGCGGAACTGGACCAACGGGCTGCCTTAAAGTATCCGCCCTTTGGCCAATTAATTTTGGTTCGTCTTAGCAGCTTTCAGGCCGAGCAGGTGGAGCAAGCCGCCTATCGTGTGGCAGAGGTCCTGCAAGGGGCGATCGCCGCTGGCGACATCCAAGGGGAGTTGTTAGGCCCTGCTCCGGCGAATATTTTGCGCATTGCGGGCCGCTTTCGGTGGCAGTTGTTATTAAAGCTCCCTCCCAATTTAGATGGCCATCTTCCGCCCGATACATTGCCTATTCCCGCGATGAAGGCTTGTTGCGACAAACAGGTGCGTCTGACCCTAGATGTGGACCCGTTCAATTTGCTTTAACCGATGGGTAAATACAGGCTGACAAGCGATCTAGGGTCGCTTTGCGCCACTGGGCGTCCTGATGGCGATCGCAAGCCACTTCCAGCACCCGAATGCCGCGCTCTGGGAGGGGATTCAGTTGGGCGACCAAATCGGGCCAAGACTTCACTCGTTGATATTCGACCTGGTAAGCCGCGCAAAGGGTGGCAAAGTCCACCGATTGCGGGGTGGCAAAGTAGGTTTCAAAGGGCGGTTCAAAGTCAGCAATGGGTAGCATGCCAAAGATACCGCCGCCTTGGTTATTGATCAGCACAACGGTCAAATGGCCCTGCCAATGGGGTTGAATCAGAAATCCATTGGTGTCGTGGAGTAGGGAGAGGTCACCCGTCAGTAACACAATGGGGCGATCGCGGTGGGCCATTCCCAGGGCCGTCGAAAGGGTGCCGTCAATACCATTGGCCCCCCGGTTACAGTAAGGCTGGATCTGCGAGTTGCCCGGTTGCCAAAACCATTCCATATCTCGGACGGGCATACTGTTGGCAATAAACAAGGGGGTGTGGGCGGGCAGGTGTTGAGAGAGCAGCCAAGCTGCTTTGCTTTCGTGGAGGGTCTCAAGGGACTGAAACGTCTCGTAAATGGCACGACGCAGTTGGGTTTCCACAGTTAGCCATAATTTGAGGTAGGGGGTCGGCGGTGACACCGTGCAGGGCGAGTC
>JBAVRC010000376.1:0-6037 GCA_049694615.1 Thermosynechococcaceae cyanobacterium
AGGTGATAATTTGCCAGACCTTTTAGCCGAAAAAGGCCATTTCCTCTGGGGAAACGCCGAAGTCCGGCCCAAAAACCGTGGGCAGTTCGTCCAGAATTTCTCGCACATCGCCGAAGGTCCGGGGCGATCGCGAAGGCACAATGATCGCCCGTTGCCCGTAACGGGCCATTTCCACGCGGGTAGTGTCTACCAAGTTGTCGGCCACAGTCCGCTTCCCGTAGGGAATCCGGGACATTGTGTCGACCACATGTTTGTAGAAACGGGGAAAAAACCGAAACCCGTGCTCGCCCGGTAAGGGCTTACTTTTCCCGGTGGGACCCTCCACTCCAGTATCGGGGACTGGAATGCTGCGGGCCTTGCCGCCCGGAATCTGTTTTGCTTCGTAAACCTCGACCGCAAAACCGCGCTCAACCAGCTCATGGGCTGCACTCAAGCCCGCTACGCCGCCACCGAGGATCACCACTTTCTTTTGCATGACTGTTAATGCTCGCAACGGTTAGGATTGCAGCCCGGATAACCCATCGTTGAGATGGATGCGCTAATGCAAAGCATATAGGTCGTAAACATAAACAAGCTCCTGCATCCGCACCTCCCCAATGCCCATACATTGCAACCGATTGAGCCAAAGGTACTGAGGATGAGCCGTCAAAAACCTGGGCGTATGACGCGTCGTGGGTCGAGCAGGCCATTTTCGTTTGAGAAAATTTGCGTAGCCGTTTTCGCCCAGTTCAAAAACCCCGGAATAACTCGCATAAATAAGCGCTCCATCTGTCGTCACCAGCGTGGCACGAACCCCCAGAATTCCGATGCCATCGCGACGAATCGTCATCCAGTCGCCCCCTTCAGCTCGCAAAGTGCCATTGAGACGGTTTCCGACAAACTCGCCGCCGATGGGGTACCAATTAACATTGATACCTTCGGGCGTTTCCCCAATAATTTCTGGCTCTTGGCTCAGATAGATGGTAAATCGGCAAAGGTAATCCATCGCAAACGGAAGTCGCGATTCCTGAGGTTGAATCGCCGCTGTATTCGCCACCGCTTGCTGCAAACCTGCCACCTTAAAAGAGGCTGGTAGGGAAACGACCTGATCTGGGCTGGGAACTTGGCGTCCGGCACTTTGACAGAAAACCCCATACTCAACCAATGCCCCTGGCGGTAACCTAGGGAAGCAACCTTTGAAGTATTGTTTACCCGTGCCATGATCGGTGTGCCACAACGGGGCATAAAACATTCGCTCCATGCCTCCGTCAATGCGGTAACGGATGCTCACCGTATGGCTCAGACTGCTGGGTGCCACGCCCACACACACACACATTTCGTCATGGGCAGCCATGGTCTCTTGCGGTGCAGGGGCATCCGGCGTGCCGTACCAAAGCGTCAATCCCTGGGAAGTGAATTGCATACCCCCGACTCCTAGGTTAAGTATCCGGTGTGAGATTACCTAGCCAGAATGCCGTCACAGCATTTTGTTCTTTAATGCGGAGGGTGAATCGTTCGTACACACGAAACATATACCGGGCTTCATCGGTCACATTCAGAAACTGGACAGTCGGTGCCGTTGCAACAACCAAATCGATGGGGTCTCCCGCCAGAGAAACCACCACAACCTCGCCCGGTCGCATGGTCCCAGAGCGGAGTATCGGACCTTCCAACAAGGGTGCCATGCGATCGCGCGGCAGCACCAAGGAATTGGCATCGGGCGTGTGGGCTTGAACAAACGCATCATTACCTAAGACACAAGCAAATGGGCCAAGGTGGCCCTGCGATTCAAGCGCTGCAATGGCTTCTGCGATCCGTCGCACTAATGCTCGCCCATAACTTCCCGGCGGAATTGCATTAGGGTGCGGTTGAACGGGAGGCGTGTTGGGGGGGTCGTCATCGTAGCTCAGTCCGTCGGGTAAACCCCCTGCTCTGGCCAACCCTTTGGCTTTCTCGCCACTGGTCACCCGGCATTGGACAGGCACCCCAATCGCATTGAGTTGGTCTCGGGTCGGATCTTTGCGGGGAAGACCACGAAACACAATCGCATCTTCCGTGCGCGCCAATAAATTAGCAGCGCGTCGAAATGCTAAAAGGGCACCCGATAGGTTTTCATCTGCCAGTTGTTCATTTTTTAATTGAACGTGGACCGCTAACGTCCAGAGTTTAATCGTTTCAATATTATCAACCGAAATAAAATCGGGGTTTCCCTCCTTAACAGCCTCCCGCCGAACCACCTCAGCACTCCTGGATAGAGGTCCGCAACAAGGCAGAAACGCCCCTGCAACGTTCACCCGACTCACTTCGTCCGTCACAGCCTGATAAACTTTGCCCCATTGTCCATCATTCCAACCCAGTTGTGCATTTTGACCGTCCATTGTTTTTGACAGCTCCTCTCTAGGTTTTGTTTTGCAGTTTCCTCTAAGGCGTTGTATCTATCTGAATCATATGGGGTTACACAAGACTAACGAGGTGATCAAGAATTACCCTTGCTCTTTGCATTTCGAGGGTTTCAATTTCTTGAGACATTCTACCATAAGGTACAATCAAAATTTGATGGGCTTCTATCGGTTTTTCCTGGTCGCAAAACAGTTGTGCTAGACTGGTTGCCGATTTGAGTTGCAACCACTTACTGTTTTGACCTGTAGCGAGATCTAACGCATGGCGAAGGGAATTTTCTCCCTCAACAGCTAAATTAGGATCGTTTGTACTTCTGGAAAGATCTAATAAAATCTCTCCGCGCAAACGATACAATTCCGGCTCCATATGGTGCTCGCCGGATGTCTGAAGTCTCTGGACTGCCTGTTCGATGGTGGCCAAGGCTTCAGTATTTTGGCCGGCCCGCACTAACGCTTCAGTCAGCAGCACATATGCATGGGTTTGTAAAATTCCGCCGCCTAAGGCGTGAAAATTCTTAATGTTCTGATGCATCAGCGCAAGACCCTGGTCCACCAAGCCTTGTTCAACCAGCGCCCATCCTTGGAAAACCCTAACCAACGGCGGCCAAAGGGAAAACTCTTCTTCATTCGAGATGCGGGTTACGGTATCAACCGCTTCATGGATTCGGTTAATCTCCCGGCCCAGTTGCAGAAACCACACACTGGAAGCAACCGCATAGGCCATGCTAGGGGGATGAGCCAGTTCTTTGGCGAGCTGCAATGCCCGCGCATTCATCTCGGATGCCCGACCTAATTCGCCCAGCATCCAAAGAGAGGTACGGGCCATGTCGTACAGCGCGAGGGTTGATGAGAATTGGAACTGTAAAATATTGCAACGTTCTTGCTCAATATCGAATAATGTAAAGGCTTCTTCCGTTAACGCCACCGTGCGTTCGTAATGGCCTAAATAGCACTCCACATAGCCAAGGGCATGATTGGCAGGTACAACCAACTTTGAATCGGAACTTTGATGGGCTACTTTCACCAGTTGCTCGCCCACGGCACGAGCCG
This sequence comes from Thermosynechococcaceae cyanobacterium, assembly GCA_049694615.1. GTDB lineage: Bacteria > Cyanobacteriota > Cyanobacteriia > Thermosynechococcales > Thermosynechococcaceae > JAAURS01. The sequence goes on from JBAVRC010000376.1 coordinate 3,429, forward strand.
AGCCCAGATCCCCAGTCACAAAATAGTGCGCCCACAATCCCCATGAAATGGGAAAGAGTTGAGGAGAATCGGTCACTTGACCAGATAGCTCGCGGGCGCGACCATAGATATCGCGAACTTCAGGAGCAGAATATCCCTTGATGGCCATCATGGCAGGGCCGAGCAGCATTTGCAACGTTAATTCAAGTGCTTTTCGCTTGGCGTCGTCGGGTTGACTGGTCAGCAACTGAATGGCTTTTTTTAGATGTGTAATGGCTTCTACATTTGCAGCTTGCTCTAGATCGCGTTGGCCTGCTTTGTGCCAATAGTAAATGGCTTTGTCAAATAAGCCTGCTTCCGTAAAATGATGGGCCAGTAACTCCGGCTGCGTTGTCGCAGATCTCGCGGACAGACCTTCCAATGCCTCGGCAATGCGCTGATGATATTGCTGCCTTCGCCCCCTGAGCAACGACTGATAGGCAGCATCCTGAATCAAAGCATGCTTGAATTGGTAAGTCGCATTCGGCACCGTTCCGTGCTGATAGAGCAAGCCTGCTTCGACCAATTGACTCAAGCCATTTTGCAACGTCATTGCATCCCAGGGCGATATCGCAACTAGGAGACCATACTCAAATTCCCGTGATAGCGTCGCGCAGAACTGGGCAATTTCCTTCACCATCGCGAGGCGATCTAAACGGGCAATAAGGGAGTCGTGCAGCGTTGCCGGAATGCTGAGAATGGGTAACGAACCGGTTAAGGTGTAGGATGTTTCGTTTTCCTGGAGCAAATTCGATTCCAGAACAGACTTGGTTAACTCCTCGACAAAAAGGGGGATCCCATCCGTTTTTTGCACAATTTGCCGCACGACTTCTTGGGGCAGAGACTTGCCTTGTGCCGTCTGTTCGACAATCGCGGTTGTTTCTGGGTCAGGTAAATGCTTTAGATCCAAGGAAAGCACATGGGGTAGCGCATCCCAAGGCGATATAAATTCGGGACGAAACGTCAATAGGGTTAACAAACGGTGATCTGCTGCCTGATTGAGGATGTAGGAAATAACATCCAGCGTTGAAGCATCCATCCAATGGAGATCTTCAATCACGAACAAAACGGGTTGTTGTAGGGAAAGTAATAGTAAGATAGTGCCTAAAGCTTCGATAGTCTTTTGTTTCTGCCGCTCCGGCGGCAAATTTAGAGCATCATATTTTGACTCAAATGGAATCGAAAGCAAGCTGGCAAACAGAGGAACATATTGCTCTAGATCAAGGGTATATTGAATTAAAAAACTTTCGATTTTTGCTAATTTCTCAACAGGTGTATCTTCCCGTTTGAATTGAAACGTAAATTTTTGGAATAGCTCGATAACGGGATAAAAGGCACTATTGCGATAGTAGGGGGACCCCTGAAGCTCCGTGAGCCATGCGTCGGGTTCCTGGGCAATGTGTTTCTTCAATTCCCAGACCATCCGAGACTTGCCCATTCCAGCCTCACCTTGCAGCAAGATAGCGTGGGAACGACCAGCTCTGGCGTCTTCCCAGTTCTTCAGTAAAAATGCCCGCTCCGCTTTCCGGTTTACAAAGGGGGTAAGACCAGACTTTTCGGCTACTTCAAAGCGGTTTTTAGCGGTACTTTCGTGGCGCACCTGGTACACCAGCATTGGTTCGGATATGCCCTTGAGGGGACGCCGACCAATCATGGAACACTCGAAAAACCCTTCAATGAGTCGATGGGTCGCCGCGCTGATGATCAGGGTATTGGGATCGGCAATGGATTGCAGTCTGGCAGCAACATTGGTGGTTTCCCCAACCACCGCCATGGGACTCGGCGCTTCCCGGACTCCCATTTCCCCAGCAATCACGAGACCGGTATGAATCCCGATCCGAATGGATAAGGTCACCCCCCAATCTTTTTCGATTTGCGGGTTGAGTCGTTTAATGGCTTCCAAAATCCTCAGACCGCTGCTGACGGCCCGTCTGGCATCATCTTCGTGGGCTTGGGGATACCCAAAGTAGATCAAAACGCCATCCCCTAAATATTGGGCAATATACCCCTCTGAGCTGGCGATCGCCTTAGCGCACACTTTTTGATAGGCCAAAAACACTTCCCGCAGATCTTCAGGATCCAGGCTTTCAGCCAATTGCGTCGAATCAACCAAGTCGCAGAACATCACGGTTAACTGCCGACGTTCTGCATCGGACGCCAAAAAGGGGTTGCTCCAGACCAACATAGACTGATCTTGAACAACGGCCACCTTGCGAACTTCCACCATCTCAAAGATCAAATCCTTGAGGTATGCATCATCTAGGTTGAACTGGCGCTGAAGTGCCCGAAACGAAACCCTTCCCTGACGCTGTAACATCTGACTGGCCTGATTTAAAACCTCTTCAAAGGTCATCAGTTCAACTCCGCTCCTCTAGAACCAGTCATCGCCAAGGGAACCCAATACTGAATTTTAGATTGATGGCTGCAGGATAACGGCAAGTTACGGAAGCGCCTATCGATGGAAGCTATAGTAAATGGTAATCAAAGAATGACGAGATGTCACCCATAGATGTCAATTATTAGGTTTTCTCATGACTTGGGATAAAACATAAAGCGGGACAATGAGTGGGATTGATTGTATAAAAGAAAAC
>JBAVRC010000377.1:0-11425 GCA_049694615.1 Thermosynechococcaceae cyanobacterium
GCGGAGATTAATGCCACACCGGACGTGGTGCTGGCCAACGACAATCACGCCGATCAGATTGTGATTTCTGGCAGCCCTGCTGCGGTGGGCAGTGTTTTGCTCAGCGTTAAGGTTAAACGCGCTGTGCCCTTAAAAGTGAGCGGCGCTTTTCATTCGCCCTTGATGACGGATGCTGCCGCCGACTTTAATATCGTTTTGGACTCAGTTGCCTTTCGAGATGCGCGGGTACCTGTCATCTCCAATGTGGAGCCAACCCCTGCCGCCGATGCTGAGACACTGAAAACTCGGTTAATGCAACAAATGATCGGTCCCGTGCGCTGGCGCGAAATTTGTTTGACGTTGCAAGAGATGGGGATTGACCAAGTCGTCGAGGTAGGTCCCGGTAAAGTTTTGACGGGGCTGGTTAAACGGACCTGTCCTGGTATGGCCTTGGTCAATAAGGGTAAACTGGCGGAGTTATCCGTTGAAGCGACAGGTGTTCCCTCTCCAAGTTATGCCTAGAGATCGCGAGCCGTTGATCAGTTTGGTACTGTACCACCTGTTTAAGTGGTCGGTGGTGAGTCCAGTCCTCCATGCCTATTTTCAGGGTCGGATCTATGGAGCTGAGCATGTACCGCATAAAGGGCCGTTGGTGGTTGTGAGCAATCATGCCAGCGACTTTGACCCGCCCATTGTATCGAGTTGTGTGCGGCGACCGGTGGCCTATATGGCCAAGCAGGAACTTTTCGAGGTGCCTGTGTTGGCAACCTTAATTCGCTGGTATGGAGCCTACCCGGTCAATCGAGGTGCCGCTGATCGCAGTGCCATTCGGGCTGCTCTGGCAGCGCTAGAACAGGGATGGGCCACGGGTGTTTTTTTGCAAGGCACCCGCACTCCAGATGGACGGGTGACGGATCCGAAGCTGGGGGCTGCTTTAATAGCCCAAAAGGCTCAAGCACCGTTGTTGCCAATTTGCATGTGGGGCACTGAAAAGATTCTTTCCAAGGGACAATTTCTCCCCAAAATTACCCCAGTCACCGTGCGCATCGGCACCTTAATCGATCCGCCGAAAAAGGGCGATCGCGAGGAATTGAACACGGTAACACAACGCTGTGCCGATGCCATCAATGCCATGCACGATCTGGGTCGATAATGCAAAAAAGAGGCAATATGAGACACTAACTCATCAAAAAACCGCCACTAGAGCGGGTTTGATGGACAACATCAGATGGCATTGGATTGTCTAATAGTGGAGCTGACGTCCATAGATAAAAGCCTTGGAATGCTCTACTAGCAAGCATTGCAAAATTAGGTATTCTCTCAAGACCCCCAGTTTTACCCCTAAAACGATGATGAGTAATTATACTTAGTTGATTTTGTAGTGGCGTCTCATCCCCCTTCGCCAAACAAATGATCGAGGATGCGACGGTTTTCGGTTTGCAGCCCCCTGACTTCGGCCTGCATTTCGTCAATCCGCTGAAGAAACTGGCTTACCATTTCAGCCGTATCGGCCCTTATTTCCAGCATATCCCGGCGATACTCTGCGAACTCCTGCATCATCCTTAATTGGAGTTGAGATAATTCAGCAATATTACTAGAGTTCGTATCAGCCAACTGCTCAGTACGGGTTAGTCGTTCGTTACTTGATGCAATTGCCTGTGCGTTGGCGGAAATCGCTTCATTGTTGGCCTGAATTGATGTCGCCACAGTTGCAGCAAATCTATCCAGGGTTTCATCTGTCCAGCGCTCGGTCATGACTCATCCCCCTTGAGTAGACCCTCTTTCCTTGCGGCCTCTGTAATGGCCTTTCGGATCCATTCGGAGCGATTGGGCAGTTGTCGCACAATGGCATCTAGCGACTCTGGTAGTCGAACTTGAATATTGGCCCTGGCCATTCGTTCAGTCCCCGCTTTTGGAAATTGTGCGGCAATGAACGCGGGGTGGTCAGTCCTTGGGTTTGGATTGGGCATAAGCTAGGGAATTTACTAGGTCTCAGGCATTTCGTATATGGTAACTCAAGAATGCTGTTGCCACAAAGCATACGTGACACCTATGGCGTAAACAGCCCAATTGCAGAACGCTATGAGTACCATCCGCCAATCGGGATGGGAATCGGTTGCGATCGCATACCGGAAAACTTGCGAGATGCTTGTGAGGCGCTTTTCTTTCTCTTGGAAGCGAAACTTCCGCCGCCAAACCTTCCCCCAGCAAGAGAGACCTCCAAATAAAGACCATTGCCATCCCAAAACCGCTGGGTCTTATCGGTTGGCTTCGGTCGTCGGACCTGTGCCTCGCTCAATGGCATCGGGGGCAACCTTTTTCGCGGTTTTCTCTGCGCCCCCATATTCGTCCCGAAATTGAATAGACTAGCCTGGACTAAAACAGACACTAAATCAGCAAAAACCCGCCACTAGAGCGGGTTTGATGGACAACATCGGATGGTATTGGGTTATCTAATAGTGGAGCTGACGGGAGTCGAACCCGTGTCCGCCCTAGTTATTAGCTCCTCATTCATTCACAGGTTTAGCTTCTATAACCCTAAAAGCGGGGACCGCCAATTATCCCCGACGGCAGGATGCACTCGTAATGTCTTAGCTAATAGAACGACCAGTGGCAAATCTATCAGAGCATCCGTTGGGGTTTAAGTCTATAGTCCTTAACGGAGTCAAACCATAGACGCTCAAAAACCGAGTAGGTTTTTAGGCAACAGCAACTGCCCGACGAGCGAAAGGAACGATGTTGTTCGCATTTACGTTTGGTTTGAGTCGTGGATTAACGAGAGGCAACTCGCTCTCGACCTGCATCACAAGGCTACGTTCACTAAAACGTCGAAGCCGGTACAGCCCCTTGCTTAGCTCTATTATACTATGTCCATCTGGGTTTCGGTGAGCTAGAGGGTTGCGAGAAATGTTTTCAGTGCTGGGTAGGGGCAAGTTGGGCTGCGCATGAAGGGCACTATTTGGGTCGGACTATGGCTCATCCTGGGCGGATCGGTTCTGGGCCGTTCCGCTTTGGCGCGATCGCCTCATCTTCTGTTAGCCAACGCAACCCCTGTGGCGACACCCCAACCGTGCCCGAAGGAATTGCCTGCTTTGTTACAACGGATGCTCCCGGATTTACCCAGCTATATCAATCGGGTCCGCATCCGCGCCGGCCTGACCAAAAGTTATATTATGCTGGCCGCCCGACCGGAATTTAAGCCGCTGCCTCTCTTCCCAGTTGCCAACCCGCCCACAACGTTATCCACTGCCTCAGCCGATACCCAACAAGTGTTCTTCACCACCCTGATGCGCCGTTACGACCGCGATCGCATTGTGTATGTCCAGGAATACCATTGGGCCTTTTTGACCCACAGTGTTCGCGATTGGCAATTGGCCATCCTGTATTCTACCTTTGGACCCTACCCCGCCACACCGGAGCAACCGCCCCTGCCCCCACGCAACAGCACGGAAGGTAGCACGGCCCAAGCCACCCGCGCTTGGCTAGCCGATTGTCAGGCAGGACTGTTGCCCGTAGCGTCAACCCCGCGACCGAAACCCTCCCAGCCCCATTCGCGGCCTTGAGCATGTAACATTCCGTTACAGTGCGATCGCTCTTCAAGCTGACTTGGGGAGGATAAATCTACATATGTATAGTCTGTATCTATGACCTATACCCTGAGAGTCGCCGATCTGCCCATGGGCGATCGCCCCCGCGAACGGTTGTTGGAACGCGGTGCCCATAGCCTGACCGAAGCTGAACTCATTGCGATTTTATTGGGCACGGGTCAAGGCCCTGGCAAACTATCCGCAGTCGGGTTGGGTCAGCATTTGTTGCAACAATTGGGTCAACACCAACGCAACCCCCTGGCCGTCCTGCGGGATATCCATCCAGCGGAACTGATGCAAATTCCAGGGATTGGTCCCGCTAAAGCCACCACAATTATTGCTGCGATCGAACTGGGTAAGCGGGCCTTTACTTGTCTGCCCGACGCACCCACAGTGGTTGAAAATCCTGAGACTGCTGCTGCCGTGTTGGCTAATCATCTGATGTGGCAATCTCAGGAGCGGTTTGCGGTGTTGTTACTGGATATTAAACATCGTCTGGTGGGGACGCAAATCATCAGTATTGGCACAGCCACTGAAACCATTGCCCATCCCCGCGATATTTTTCGCGAAGCGATCCGTCAAGGGGCCACCCGGACCATCGTGGCCCACAATCACCCCTCTGGCCAACTCGACCCCAGCCCCGAAGATTTGGCCCTGACCCGCCAACTGCTCACCGGAGCGCAGGTTCTGGGTGTTCCTATTTTGGATCATTTAATTTTGGGGAATGGCAACTACGCCAGTCTCAGGCAGACAACCACCCTATGGGAAGAATGTCCCCAGGACGAGATTTGAGGCAATCGAAGTCTGTGAGTGGCGGTACTGAATTCAAGGGTTGAAACGGCTGTACCACTATTGCAACGCTAGAGTGCTATTCAGCAATGTTCAGCACAGCCGATAAATTGTTTTTTAATAAAAGGAGAGGTCATTGCCGTCAGAAGTCCACTGTAATTTAAGTGGAATGCCACTTCACTGCCAACCTTTAAATCATTATTCTCACTGTCAAGAACAACATGATCGCTGCTCGAACCTAGTATTTCCAAACCTTGGCTCGGGGTTAAGCCTGACATGAGAACATCCTGCCTGCCTAAGGCAATAATCACTCTCCGCCGAATGCCCCGATCAAGGAAGGTAGGAACGGATCCAAACGCATCCTGACCAATTTCCCCAAATGGCAAAGAGGGCTTTTCTTTTGATTCAATCACCTCGGCAATCAGCTTGAAGGCACTGGTGTCCAAACCTGGAATGACTTTTCGGTTAATAGTTTCATATCCCAAAAGAATCGATTCACCTAAACGCAGATTGTTAATTCTCTCAACGTCTGGTGCAGATTCACACCATTCATAATTTGCCGAATTACCACCCGAAACGATTTCCAGATGAATTTGAAATTCTTTTTCAATGGAATCAGCGAGTTCAGATAACTCATGCATTTTTTGTTGGTTTGGTTTGATGCCACCATAACAAGCCAAATTACAGCCAATTCCAAGAATTTTAATTTGCGGCAGGTCAAGCACTGTTTTGATGAATTGAGAAAGGTCACAAGGAAGGATACCCTCTCGCAAATCGCCTAACTCTACCATAATAATGATGTTATGGATTTTATGGTATATCTTTGCAAAATAGGAAAGTTCTTTTACTGTCTCAAGCTCTGTATTGAGACTGATATCTACATTCAGAATGACAGACTCTGCTTGACTTAAAGCCGTGCGCAACAAAACAAACTGGGCTGATATCCCAGCATTTTTCATTTTTTGAATATTTTCAATGCGAGAGTCGGCAATAAATTTTACGCCGCCTTGAATCATGGCCTTAGCAACCGATGGGTCTCCTAATACCGCTTTGGAAACCCCCATCAAAGAAATTCCTTTTTGCCCATAAAGTTCGGAGAGAATCCGAGCATTATGTTGTATTTTAGACAGAGAAATTTCTATTCTTGGTAGTAACACTTTTATCCAGTTTTCTCAGATGTCTTGCATCTATCTCATCGCCAGCAAAGAAACTTCTTCTAAATTTTCTCGTTTAATTTTTTGTTTTAGTTTTGGAAAATATTTGCACAGTTCTTGAATAAATTTTTCACATCCATAGGTCAATACATCCGTCGTTGGCAATTGTAAACGGTTCTCGTAATCTTCGATAATTTTCAGAATTTTATCGTCTGTTAGATTTTCGTGGCTTAATGCGATCGCAATAACCTGAGATTGGGAGATCGCTTCGATTAATTGAATTTCACTCTCAAGGGTAGGCATCGCTAAATTGGGAAAATCGCATCGAAATTCTCGGCCAGGTGGATGTTGGAGGATAACGCCATCGGGCATACTTCCTTTGAGAATACCAACAGAACTCATAAAAGCGGGATGACTGACGGCGCTTTGTCCCTCGACCAAAATAATATCGGGATTTTCGCGATCGAACGCTTGAACAACAGCATTTTCAATTTCACCAATCGCAAATTGGGAAACAAGCGCATCCATTGATGCACCATACTTAGACCCCTGCATTAGGCTAGTTTGCCCTGTTGCAACCATGACCGATTTTATGCCCAAGCGATTTAAGGCATTGTTGAGTTCTACGGCGGTTGTCATTTTGCCGCAAGCACAATCGGTCCCCAATATAGCAATTACAGGAATATCGACTTTAGATATTTGACCTGTAAAAACATGTAAATCTTCCAATTTTGGAGGTTTTCTGATGTCTTTAATTTGGATTCCGCACTGGTCAGCCATATGAGCAAATTCTTGATCTTCAGAGAAAAATTGATGAAGACCGTTAATGATATCCATGCCTTTTTCCATGGCTTCTAATATTAGAAGTCTTTCTTCTTTAGATATATAGGTATCTAAGGGGGCTTTGCCGTAAATGTAACAGTCTGGGATCTCTGAAAGTTGACTTAACGCGTCGTTCAAATCAGCAAAAATGGGAATATCGTTTTTTTTATTTCCTAATTCTTCGCCTGCATCCTTGCCCGCCAATAAACCATCAATAATCCCAACAATGGTATAGGTTTCAGATTGTCGAACTAAACCTGCAGCGGTTTTTCCGTCTACTAAACCAAATTGACTTTGGCAGTAAACTAAAGCCGTTTCTTTTGCGATCGCCATTAAATTAGTTCCTTCAATTGATGCCCAAGCCTCAGGAGGCCATATTTCACGGATGCCAAACTTCTCTGAAACCCGAGGTTTCAGTTACATGGGAAAAGCGCTCCTGGGCTTCGTTAATAATTTAAAGTCTGTCGTTCTTTGCGTTTAATCCAGATCCTATGCAGCAGAAGCTACATAATGTATTTAGGAAATCCTTTGAAACGTCCAAATGATGTAGCTTTTGTAGCGGAAGTCTCAAGCCTTAAGTGAGTTTTTAGTTGACTGATCTGACTCTAATTGTAACACATAATACTTTTTTGCTTGCGATCGCAGTCACTCGCCTCAACCCCCATTGGCCGAAAAATCCAGCAATGCCTTTTGTTATTGCGCTGCACCGTTCGGGAAGACGTTTCCGATCCGTCAGTTCCGCAGGCCTAAGATCAGCGATCGCCCAGCACCAGTAGCGTTATACTTTTTCCAAACGCTCGGCAACAGATAGAGATTTCTCATGCTCAAAACCTTGTTTCTGGGACCGCCCTCCTTCGATGGCTTCGACGGCGGTGCAGGTGCACGCTACCAAGCCAAACGGGAAATCACCTCCTTCTGGTACCCCACTTGGTTGGCCCAACCTGCGGCCCTCGTCCCTGGTAGCAAACTGGTCGATGCGCCCCCCCACGGCCAAACCGTTGACGATGTGTTGGCCATTGCCAAGGACTACGATCTGGTAATTTTGCACACCAGCACCCCTTCCTTGCCCAATGATGTCAAGTTTGCCGAAGCGATTAAGGCCCAGAAACCGGACACCAAAGTTGGCTTTATTGGTGCCCATGTGGCGGTCCTGGCGGAGCAAACCCTGCAAGAAAATCCCATCATTGACTTTGCCTGCCGTCACGAATTCGACTATACCTGCAAAGAACTGGCCGAAGATCGCCCCTGGTCCGACATCAAAGGATTGAGCTACCGCGAACGCACGGGCGAAATCCGCCATACGGAAGACCGCGAGTTGATCCATGACTGGGACGCCATGCCCAGCGTGTTGCCCACCTATGCCCGTGACTTGGACATTAGCAAATATTTCATCGGCTACTTGCTACATCCCTACATTTCCTTCTATACCGGACGCGGTTGTCCTGCTAAATGTAGTTTTTGCCTCTGGCCTCAGACCATCGGCGGTCACCAATACCGCGCCAAAAGTCCCGATGTGGTGGGTCGCGAACTGGAAGAAGCCAAAGCCCTGTTCGGCGATCGCGTGCGGGAATATATGTTCGACGACGATACCTTTACCATCGACAAACCTAGGGCGATCGCCATCAGCCAACACATGAAACGGCTGAACCTAACCTGGAGTTGCAACGCCCGCGCCAACTTGGACTATGACACCCTCAAAGCACTACGGGATAACGGGTTACGACTCTTGCTCGTCGGGTTTGAGTCTGGTAACCAACAGATCCTGGACAATATCCAAAAAGGTGTCAAGTTGGAGGTGGCCCGGAAATTCATGAAAAACTGCCATGATCTGGGCATTACCGTCCACGGCACCTTTATTATCGGCCTGCCCATCGAAACCCAGGAAACCATTGAAGATACCGTTCGATTTGCCTGCGAACTGAGTCCCCACACCATTCAGGTCTCCATCGCCGCCCCCTATCCCGGCACGGCCCTTTATAACCAGGCCAAAGCCAACGGCTGGTTTGCCGACGATACCCTAGTGGCCAATTCTGGTATCCAAACCTCTACCCTGCGATATCCCGACCTGTCCAGTATGGATATCGAAAATGCCGTCGAGCGCATGTACCGTCGCTTTTACTTCCGGCCCAAAGTCATCTTCCCCATCGTGCGGGAGATGTTAGGCGACCCGCAAATGCTTCGACGCCGCCTGCGCGAAGGAGCCGAATTCTTTTCCTATCTGAAGGATCGCCGCACCGCGCAAGATAATGCCCATGCCAAAGCTCAGCAAGTCGCATAGCGACTCGGACCAAGACGCACTGAATCCGATCCCACCTAACGCGGTTACCGATCCCCCCCCTATAGCTCGATCCCCTGGACTCCCATCCCGTTCAAGATCAGCCTTATTGGGGACTTTGTTTGCCCTTGGGGCAGCCTGCGGATTCGGCATCAGTACTCCATTTGCCAAGTACTTTCTCCAGACTGTCGATCCTTGGATGCTTGTGGGGTTAATGTATATGGGCGGCAGTATCGGACTGACGCCGATCTACCTGCTGTGCAATGGGTTTCGGTGGTCCCCGACCTCTTTTCGACGCGGAGATGAGCGCTGGCTCCTAGGCAACCTATTGGCGGGCGGCATCGCGGCTCCGTTTTTGCTGATGATGGGTCTCCAGCATACATCGGCGGCGGTGGCCTCCTTGTTGTTAAATTTTGAAAGTGTCTTTACGGCCTTGGTGGCTTGGACCATTTTCCGCGAACGTTGGCAACGGCAGGTGCTCATGGGCATTTGCCTGATTACCACGGGTGGCATTTTAATTTCCCATAGCTCGCAAACGGGGATGGGATTTTCTTGGGGCGCATTGGCCATTTTAGGCACTGCTTTAGCCTGGGGAATCGATAGCAATTTTACGGTCAAAATTGCCCATCGCGATCCGTTGCAGATTGCCATTTTCAAAAGCGGTAGTGCGGGTCTGTGGAATATCGCGATCGCAACCCTTGTTGGTCAATCTTTGCCGCCCCTAATCATTATTATCCAGGTGTGCAGTATGGGGTTTATTAGCTACGGCTTAACCTACTACTGTTTTTCAATGGCGTTACGACACATCGGGGCCTCACGAGCGGGGGCATTTTTCGCCTTATCGCCCTTGGTGGGTGTCACCCTTGCGGTTTTTTTCTTGGGCGAACCGTTTACGGTGGTGATTGCGATCGCTGCTATTTTAATGAGCTTGGGCGCAACCTTCTGCGCCTGGGAACCAAACTGAAACAAGGCATGTTTTACGAAACGTCCTGATGGGCGCACGAACCTACGAATGGGTGAGTGGATAGAGAATGAGTCCCACAATGGCCGCAGCCAACACCAACAAAGGCTCTGGCAGTTTTTTCTTAAATGTCCAAAGTAAAGCAAGACTAATCAGTGCGATCGCCACGGTGGGAATATCAACCAGGGATTTGCGGCCTAAAACGATGACCGCCCCTGCTATCGCCCCCGTTGCGGCAACGGTCACGCCATTGACAAAGGCAGCAATCCCCGGCTGTTTACCATGTTTTTTGAAATAGGGTGCTGCCAAGACGGTAATTAAATAGCAGGGCAAAAATGTGGCTAGGGCGGCGATGGTTGCCCCAGCCAGTCCCGCCACTAAATACCCAATAAACCCGACCGTAATCACGACTGGACCAGGGGTGATCATAGCCACTGCAACGGAGTCGACAAATTGTTGATCTGTGAGCCACTGAAACTGCTTGACCACCCCGCCATATAAGAAGGGGACAATCGCCAAGCCACTCCCAAAGACAAAGCTTCCCGCTTGGGCAAAAAATAACAAGATTGAACCAAGCACGTTCTGACCGACAGGTATGCCTCCGAGGGTGCCTAGAAATAGAAGTGGGCTGAAACCAATACCCAGGGTTCTGGAGCGACGAAACCAGTCTTTAGGGGGCGCTTCAACAAGCCAGGTCAGAATTCCAGCCCCCAGAATCAACGCCACTTCCTCGGATTCTCGGATCACGGTCACTGCGGCTGCTACGACAAAAATCCCCCATAGCAGGCGGCCTTTAACCATCTTCACCGTGAGTTTGTATGCACTGAGGGCGATGATGCCGATGACACTAGCACCGACGCCATAAAAGACCGCCTGCATCCAAGTCAAACCGCCATACTGGACGTAGGCCCATCCCAACGCCACCACCATGAAAAATGAGGGCAAGACAAAGGCAATGCCAACCAAGCTGGCACCGATCAAACCGTAGTGAACATAGCCCAAATAGATCGCCAGTTGAGCTGCAAGGGGTCCAGGAGCCACTTGGGCTAGCACCATTCCTTCGCTGTACTCGCTCTCAGAGATCCATTTCTTGTCCTCGACGAGATCGCGGTGCATATAGCCGACCAATGCGATCGGCCCGCCAAAGCCGATGGAACCCAGTTTGAGGGCATACAACACCATCTGCCCAAGCGAGTATGGCGGTGTAAAACCTTCCGTTGGGACGATTGGGGGGGTTTCACTTTCAGGGGTACTGTGCATAGATGACCTAGAAAAGTTTCAACAAGCCAATTAGGATGATTGTCTCCATCCACGGCACTCACTGTAATATCTGTTGTTCTGCAAATGCAACACAATTGAAAGACTTCTAAGCGTTCATCAAGACTGAGCAAGACATACGCCCTGTTTTGCCTGAATGAATTTGGCATGGGTACTCTGCAAAAACGCTTCTGGATTCTAAAGAGAGAGAAAAATTTATCTGCTGCGATCGCCTCTCTTTCCCTAAGCTGTTGCACCGGATAGACGCCATCCACCCATGTATGCGCCGCTACCAGAAGGTTCCAGAAGGTTGATCACACCTCGATTATAATGAGAACAGCGAATCACCAGACTTAAAACCTCTACATTGCAAAATTTTGGAGGGCATCGAATGAATTTGTCACTTTCCCAACCAACAACAACTCCGCTGGCGTGGCATATTTTCATAGAAACCCTAGAACAAGGTCAGGTTGCAAGCTGGGTTGCAGAATTTCCAGAATGCAGGGTTGTTGCAGACTCTCAGGAAGCGGCGATCGCTGCTTTGAAAAGTCTGCTCTATCAACGGATGGCGAGGATTCAGGTTATGCCATTACAACTGTCG
>JBAVRC010000378.1:0-2599 GCA_049694615.1 Thermosynechococcaceae cyanobacterium
GGGCTACAGCATCTCCATCCGCTTGTTCAATCAATTGGTTAACCTGCTGGGCAAGCGTCTTCAGATCTAGGTCAAACTGCGACTCTTCAGACATTAGGTTGCACGTCCGCCGATGGTCTTTTGAAAAGCTGATCGGTCCGAGAGACGCTGTAAATAAGCCGCCACACCAGGATAGGGGCTGAAATCTAGCTTCAGCATCATGGGAAGATAGGCTAATACCGAGCCAACCGCCACATCTGCCACCGTAAACACATCGCCCAGGATAAAGGGCTGCTGTAACAGGCGATCGCTTAAAGGCGTGAGTAAAATGGGCACCTCGCGATCGCGCGTGGACTCCACAAACGCCCCAATGGCGAGGGTCGAGTTAGCAAACAAAACCCATTGGTCGATTTCGGCTTGTGCCTCAATGGTTTGAGGGAATGTTGGGTCGTATTTGCGGGCCAAGTAGAGCAAAATCGCCCCGGATTCGGAGAGGATTAAATCCCCATCCGTCAGTACCGGAACCTTGCCCATGGGATTCAGGGCCAGAAATTCCGGTTGTCGGTGTTCGCCCGCCTGCATATCGAGTTTCACAAACTCATAGGGAGTCTGCAACTCCTCCAAATACCACTGCACAATCGAAGCGCGACTTCGTGCCCCGCCATAAAGCTTTAACTGTGTCATTCCATCTTCAACCTCAACCGCGCTTTGCCATTATCCTACGCCCGGTAGGATTCGCCTAGGATTTAGGCGACACATCTCCCTTAAGGCACAATTAAGACCGGACAAGGGGATAGGTTAATCACCCGATTGCTGATGCTTTCATTGGCCCCTTCCTCCGTTAAACCAATACCACGACACCCCATGATAATGAGGTCCGCATTGATTTCGTCGGCCACATCGCAGATACAAAAAGCGATTTTGCCGCTGCGATGCATGGTTTGGGCCGCGATGCCCCATTCCGAAAAGGTGACTTTGGCCGATTCCAAGAGTTGATCGATGGCCTCCGGGGTTAAGCGGGGATCTGCACCAGGAGAGTCTTCATCACTTTCCACAGACAGAATCATCAGATTGCTCTGACAGAGCTTCACCATCGCGGCCACCGTTTCGGCAGCTTCGCGGGAATCTCGACTTTGATCGATCGGAAACAAAACTGTCTTAAACATGAAACGCGCCTCCAGGGTACGGACTCCGGTAAAATTGTGGACGGCAAGGGTTCAGTTTAGGCTTACTCGCCAGTTGGATCGATGGTTGACTGCGGGATGCACCTTGGTGTTTCAAGGAGCAATCGCAGGGCATCGGTTCGATCAGGTTTTTGAATAGACGCACGTTAGGAGAGGCAAATTGTGTCCAAAAAAACTCTAGCAAATTTATCATCCGCCGAATTAGCCGATAAAAGAGTTTTCGTGCGGGTTGATTTTAATGTACCGCTCGATAAGGCAACGGGGGCCATTACCGACGACACCCGAATTCGGGCGGCTGTCCCCACCATCCAGGATCTGGTGTCTAAAGGGGCAAAAGTCATACTGGCCAGCCACTTTGGCCGTTATAAAGATGTTGAAAAGAACGGCAAAGCGGCGTATACCCTCGCTCCCGTCGCCAAGCGACTGGCTGAATTGCTGGGGCAAGATGTGATCATGTGCGACGATTGCATCGGCGATGGCGTAGCGACCCAAGTGGGTGCCATGCAATCCGGTCAAGTCGCCCTCTTGGAAAATGTGCGTTACTATCCCGGCGAAGAAGCCAATGACCCAGACTTTGCCAAACAATTAGCATCCGTGGCCGACTTGTACGTGAACGACGCCTTTGGTACCGCCCACCGTGCTCATGCCTCTACCGAAGGGGTCACCCACTACCTCAGCCCTTGCGTGGCAGGATACTTGATTGAAAAAGAACTCCAGTACCTCCAAAATGCCATCGAAAATCCCCAGCGTCCCTTGGCGGCCATCGTGGGCGGGTCGAAGGTGTCGAGCAAAATCGGCGTGATCGAAACCCTGCTGGACAAGGTGGACAAGCTATTCATCGGCGGCGGCATGATTTTCACCTTCTACAAGGCGCGCGGGCTCAATGTGGGCAAATCCCTGGTGGAAGAGGACAAACTGGAACTGGCGCGGACCCTAGAGGCCAAGGCCAAGGAAAAAGGCGTCCAACTGCTGTTGCCCGTGGATGTGGTGGTGGCCGATAACTTTGCCCCCGATGCCAATGCCCAAACCGTCAGCATTAACGACATCCCCGATGGCTGGATGGGGTTGGATATTGGACCCGATTCCGTCAAGGAATTTTTGGTCGCCCTAGATGATTGCAAGAGCGTGATCTGGAACGGGCCGATGGGCGTGTTCGAGTTCGACAAATTTGCTGTGGGTACCGAGGCGATCGCCCGGAGCCTTGCCACCTTGACCGGGAAAGGAACCATCACCATTATTGGTGGGGGCGACTCTGTGGCCGCCGTCGAAAAAGTGGGCTTAGCCGATCAAATGAGCCACATTTCCACGGGCGGCGGAGCCAGCTTAGAACTACTGGAAGGCAAGGTGCTGCCCGGTATTGCAGCCCTAAACGACGCTTAATTGCGATCCGACTACCCACTCAATGCGGGACAGCAATACTGCTCTTGCCCTCACCC
>JBAVRC010000379.1:0-2346 GCA_049694615.1 Thermosynechococcaceae cyanobacterium
ACATAAATCTGTAGACAAAAGCTCAAAGAGTGTTGCATAGAAAGCCTTACAGATGAATGAAATAGCCCTGTGCTGCGATCGCTGCCTCATGTCTGTGCTTGTAATACTTATCTGCAATTTCAGTTGCCCGCTCACTCATTTCTTTAGACTGCTGTTCTAATCGCTTAGCAACATCCAGCGCCTCTGCTAATTTTGTTTCTTGCTTTGGTGACATGTAAACAAAAAGTCTAGCAATATTGATACTCTGAGCTTACCTTAGTTTAAGGGCCATAAGCGATCGCCCCATCAAAGCACTGCGATCGCCAAAGCCCCAGCAGCCATAGAAAGAATGCGATCGCCCTTCATCCATCGTCCTTATGCCAGAATTGAGAAACTGACGAACCGTTTAGCGAAGTGATCGCCCCTCCTATGAGCACCGCAACCGCCCATAAATACGTAGAACTCGATGCCAACAACGTTCCAATCATTACTGGAACCACCATGAAAGTCATCGAATTAGTCGCAGGCCAGCTTGCCAACAGCTGGAGTCCCGAAGAACTCCACTTTCAGCATCCCTACCTATCCATGAGTCAGATCCATTCAGCTCTAGCCTACTATTGGGATCACCAATCAGACTTGGATGCCGATATTGAACAACGGGAACAGTACGCAGCCCAACTTCGGCAAACCGCAGGCCAATCCCCACTGGTTCAAAAACTGCGTGCCCAAGGACTCATCTAGTGGCGATCTCGCTCTACATGGATGAGCACGTCCATCGTGCCATCACAATTAGCTTACGCCTGCGCGGTATAGATGTGCTCACCGTCCAAGAAGATGGACTGACCGCCACCCCCGACCCGCTCATTCTAGATCGTGCCCTCAAACTGAACAGGGTCATGTTTTCTCAAGACCAAGACTTTCTCATCGAAGCCCATCATCGGCAGAACGCAAGCATTCCCTTTGCAGGTGTCATCTATGCCCATCAATTGGTGGCCGTTGGAGATTGCATCCGCGACCTAGAAATTATTGCCAAAGCAAGTGACTCCGAAGATTTAGCCAATCGAGTTGAATATATCCCCTTTTAGGGCTGCTGCCCAGCTTTCATAACCGCTGAAGTTGAAGCGATCGCTCTTATTGGGCGTTAAGCCTCACCGGGATCTCGCATTCACAACCACTAAAATACGTAGAATAATACGTAACATAGTTTGCATCCCCCCTAACAGATGAGTAAATCCCATGGTTAGCGCCAAAAACATCTACAGCGATACCCTCATCAGTGCCACAGACTTAAATCGACAGCCCGGTCGAGTCCTCGACCTAGCCTTAAAACATCCCGTCACCATCACCCGTAACGACGAAGCCTTTGCCCTGTTGCGTCGAGAAGATGCAGCCCGGATGATTGAAGCCTCTACCCATGTCGAACTGCTGGTCGAAATCATCCAGGTCATTTACAGACTGCTGCTAGGGCGATCGCCAGAACTAGAACCTCCCTACCAATGGCTCACCCAGTTTGACTCAGACGAATTAAACGAGCTTTTGACCGAAATCAACGACACCATCCAGGCCATCTTTGCAGGCGAACAGACTTGGGTTTCCATCGACCTGTTAATTCACGAATGGCAAGAAAGCGCTCAGGCGATCGCCAGTCCAGATCTAGCCGCCGCCTTTGAAACAGAACCTGCCGAGACACCACTGACTCACTGAGGGCTGCCTAAAACCTGCAAAAAATGCGCCGTTCTCATGGTGTCAACCGAGTTAACCTGATTGTGGAAGGTGTAGACAGCGATTGGCCGGAGCAATGGTCAGAGGAAGAGACCAGCTTCTTGAACAGAAGCGATCGCCCCATCAAAGCACTGCGATCTCCAAAGCCCCAGCAGTCATAGAAAGAATGCGATCGCCTCTCATGTCCTGAAGTGAAACAAGGCGATAGCTAGCTCTTTCAGAGCGGTGACGCATCAAAAGTCCGCGCTTTGTAGCCAAAAGCCCCATGCGTTAAGATCATGACACATCACAAACGCACAGATGTCCTCATCCAACACTTCAACCCATGCCTTCGATGTCTTGATTAAGCCCGAAACAGAAGGCAAAGTCAGCGCAACCGTCTTGGGTCTGCCAGAGTATCGAGCCACAGGGAGCGATCGCACCTCAGCCCTAGCAGCCCTGCAAAAACTCTTAACCGAAACCCTCTCCCAAGCCGAAATTGTATCGATAGACGTTGCAGTGCCCCAACCAGAAAATCCCTGGTTAAAAATGGCAGGTCGGTTTAAGAACCTGTTTGAAAAGTCTCTGATCCCCTTGTAGCGCCATTGTGACGAGGCAATTGTAGAGTAAAGGGGTCGCTCAAGAGACCCCAATGATGATACGACC
>JBAVRC010000380.1:0-6581 GCA_049694615.1 Thermosynechococcaceae cyanobacterium
TCAAACGCAGACCGAAGCCTTTCCCCCGTATGAATAAACCGCGAGATGTTCTCAAAGCCGCTCTAGCACTTTGATTCACCTTATTTCAGTGGCATTGAACTATAGGGGCCAAGATAGGGTATTGGGAGGCACCACCTATCCAGGAGTCTACGGGGATGGTCCCTATGGGGAATTTCGAGATAAGACGACCCCCGTGGATTATTTCAATGCCGCCAATCGCTTTGGCCTGTGTGATATGCACGGAAACGTCTGGGAATGGTGCCAAGACACCTGGCATGAGACTTACAAGGGCGTACCGACGGAGGGGAGCGCCTGGACTGATAACGGCGACGAATCTAGACGTGTCCTGCGCGGGGGGTCCTGGGACAACGGTCCTAGGAATTGCCGTTCTGCGAGTCGCGACGGGTATGGACCGGGCGCGCTGCTCATCACCTTCGGTTTTCGGGTTGTATGTGCCGTGCCGAGGCTCTCCTAATGCTTTACCCTTCTTTTTTGGGTCGAGTGGCAGTTCACGCGGGCATCGAACTGATCTCATTTGAGGAGACTGCCTCTTTTGCGGGTGTGGAAAAAGTGTCAAGTCAATCTTGTGATGAACAACCTCACTAGGCCCTCCAGGTGAACACTACCTAGATAATGGTTAGGAACGTTTGTAAATTTGGGTAAAGTATTCGGCATTTCATCTTGCAAGGATTTATGGGTTAAGTGAGAATACGGGAGTGCAATCGTCTGTTCATCCAGGTCACGTTGAATAACTAATAACTTGGACACACGGGTGAGAGCTTATTTTACTAGCCACCTCTCAATTTGAGGTCGTTATCACTGAAACCCTTGCTATGCATAGTGTGCCGCTCTAACATGGATACCCTTTAGGAGTCTTAGAGTATGTCTGGATACACAATACGCGGAAAAGGTAGCCCCGCTCTGCACCCTCAATTTACCGAAACCCAAACCTCACGCTGGAAACACGCACATTCCACATGCGGTATTGGCAGTCTAGTGCTCATCGACATCACCGCCATGTACTGGCCCACCCACTTAATTCTGCCCCTGCGGGTCGATGGCGAATCCGCCTCCGCCCTCAATTTTACTCCCATGCACAAAGCCCCTTGCCAAGGGCAGATACCTTCAGAGACTCTACAAGTATATTGCGGCACAAGTGCTTCGGATATTGAAAATTCCAGACATCAGACACTATGGTAACTTTCTCTGTTCAATGGTGGATGAATATCCGCCACAGTGTACTAGTTAATGTTCTACTCTCATCAATTTTACATGTTTCAAAATACTAGAGGAAAAACAATGTCTTCCAAGATTACAAGCCCTGCAGTTGAATTGTCAGGTGATATAACCCAAACATCTCAATCTCAGCCTACGGATTACAGTAAAGTCTTGAATAATCGCTCAAAGTATGAAGAGCTGACCAGAAAGCCATCTACTTTTTCTGGCCATTTAAGCATTGGCCCTAGCCCAGTATTCCTTGAGTCTGTTCCTAATACTTATGTTTCTCAATGCTTCCAATGCTATCAGTGTTATCAGTGCTATCAGTGTGTCTCTCCAGAACCCATCAAGGCCCAAGAATTTACTGCAAAGGAATCTAATAGCAGTGATGTAAAGCTTGGCAAACTAATACCATTTTAGTGCTTTTTAAGGGTATCAACTTAATGCGGGATACCTTGCCGGGTAAGGGTTTCAGCTTTTCAGCCTATAATGCCTAAGTTTCAGTTTTTTTAGCGAGAAACAGACTGCCCTAAAGTGTCCCACTTTATGCTGCATCCCGTTGAGTGTAAGAATTATTAAGAGAACTCTTACGGATTCTTAGGCTTATCCTGATGGTAACTTTCATCTAGCTATTGGCAAATGAATTACAAAGAAATTATTGTCTTTAATCCATTTGTATCTGATGAATATTTTTCGACTACATTAAAAGAATTGAGTAGGGTTCGTTTTCACTTTGGGGCAATATCGACTAACCCAAAACTGCCTATTTGGCATGGTGAAGTAAGCAAGCAGTCTGTAGCAATTCAATTGGCATTAAAGACTGTCCGTGGAATCACTAGGAAAGATTTCGATCTAGTTTCATGTCACATTAATTTACAAACGCACGGGTTAGACGGAGCCTTTCATACTGATGATAATGATCCTAATGGTGATGTCACTCATGCTTTGAATTGGTATGTTCACCCGTATGATTGGCCAGTTGAATTTGGGGGGTATCTACTTATTGGGGACAACCAACAGAATTTACGTGCCATTTTGCCGAAACAAAACTCAGCTGTTTTTTTCCCAGCCAACTTTTTACACTGTGCAACTGCACCTTTTTTAAGTGCTGGATCACTTGCACGAATTTCATTAGCTTTAAAGTTGAGATTGAACCATGATATTTAAGTTAATTTGCGTGCGTCCAGAGTCGCCAGACGATATTGAGAAGTTCTACTATGATAATGAAAATGGTCTATTGCACGATAAAGAAGGGATAGCGATCGGGAAGCCTAGATCAGATCTACTAAATTATGTTCCGTCGTTTAAGACAGATACATCGAATAACCCAATTCGCAAACACAATAACCCACGAATTTTAAAAATACAGTTAGGACTATCATGTAACTATTCATGCAGCTATTGTCTTCAAAAGTATGTTCCAAAAGCTGATGAAATGAGTTTGAAGACCGTATCAAGCTTTGTTGATAAAGTTAAGATGTACCTTCAAGGTCAGCCGCAAAATATTCAATTATGGGGCGGAGAACCATTAGTGTATATCAAGACGTTAAAGCCATTGGTATCCGAATTAAAGAAGATATTTCCTCGTGCTAGGTTTACTATGATAACTAATGGTTCGCTACTAAATATTGAAATCAACGATTGGATAATGAAGAATGAGATTGGCATATCGATTTCTCATGATGGCCCTGGCCAAAAATTTCGTGGTCTTGATCCATTTGAGAACCCAGAGAAAGCCGAAGCCATATTGGACCTCTACCGACGCAAGAAAGCTGTTGATGATCCAATCAGTATTGGCGCTATGATTCATGCTCATAACCCTGACCGTGCTGCAGTGGTAGAGTGGTTCCAAGAGAAATTTTGCGACTCTGATATTAATATTGGAGAGGGGGCTGTGATTGAAGTTTATGATGAGTTGGCCAAGCAGAACAGTCCTTCAAATTATGAAACGCACCTAATGTTGCGCCAGACTTCATTCCGAAATATTAGATATCAGGCTGATAGTAATTTTGGTATATCAAAAATACGGATAAGCGAATGGCTCAGTACTATGCAGACGGGGCGTATGCTAGATAGTCTTGGTATGAGGTGTGGCATGGATGCGGCAGATACTCTGACTGTTGATTTGATGGGTAATGTTATAACTTGTCAGAACACTTCGACTATGTCAGAAGCACCGAACGGCGAACCACACAAGTCAGGGAACATCGATAATATCAAGGATATAGAAATTAAAACATCAGTTCACTTTATGAACCGTGTTCATTGTCGCGGTTGTCCAGTAGTACAAACCTGTAAGGGAGGGTGTATGTTTCTAACTGGAGAATTATTCAATGCTAGTTGTGACAATACTTTTACGGATCATATTCCTTACTTTGTAGCCGCTGTTGAAATTTTGACAGGATATGTTCCAATTTACATCGAGGATGAGGCTGGCAATCTACCTGAAGAACGTAAGGACATCTTCGGTTATGGCAAACCAAAAGGGGTTAAGGATCTAGTAAGCAAATCGGTTGACGGATAAAATTGTGGTGGGACAATAGGCTAAGATTATTTGTTGGTATTCAAGCTCAAAGGTTCGCGATGGGGGTCAGCTTTATCCTTTTTATAGAAAGACTATGAAGCTCATTTTTACTCTGCTCAGACGTGGAGGCTTTTGTGAATAACAATAATGTTGTTTATAATAATTTTCTGTTCATGCAGCAGGATGTTGAACGAGAGTTTTCAGCTTCTCTTTCAGTGAGGATTCGAAATGAATTCCCGAAAATCGACAGAGTTCATGATATTAAGGTAGATGAATTCAGGGAGCTTTTTGTTAAACAGGGAAAACCAGTTATTTTAAGCGGCTTAACAGAGGATTGGAACAATAAAAATCTTTTCAACCTGGACTACTTTACCGAGAAATGCGGAGATGCCCATGTTCTTATTAACCCGAATGACACTAAGTTGACCGAGCAATCAGATATCCGAACAATTATAAACAGAATAAAGCAGAGCGATCTGGAAAATCCTGTATATCTTCAGGAATGGTGGTTTCAGGAAGATTATGAAGCTTTTCTGGATGATATTGGATATATTGAACATTTTGATGATGACTGGGGCAAGAAGGTTCTGGGCTTTGTAAATCATACGCTCTGGATAGGTTCCAGAGGAGCAAAGACACCGATCCACGCCGATACAGCTCATTTTAACTTATCCTCCATTCAGCTCTTTGGAAAAAAAGAATGGTTTTTATTTGCCAGAGATGCCTGTCTGCACATGAATAAAAATGGTAGGCCCGATTATGATCGCTTTCTGATTGACCCGACTACACAGGCGATGAGCGGCACGCTGGAGCAGGGCGAGATTTTATTTATGCCATACCGCTGGTGGCATAGAACCGAAATTCTAGAGCACTCTGCTAGCCTGAACTCCATGTATATTACAGAAGATATCATTCAGCCCTATGTACGTGCTTTGTTTAGTATGCCTCTTCTGATGGCATTAAGGCATGACGATCTCAAGGAGCGCAGCCCGATCCGGTACAACGTAACATTGGATCGCATTAAAAAATTTTCCCATCTGATTAAATTTGATTCTGAATATGCAATGCATACAATTAACAATGGCTAACTCATGAGGCGTCTAAATTCCTTATTTACTGGAAGTGGTTATATCCTTACATAATGAAAATGAGAATCGCCAATTCAAATTTGAAGTGCAACAGGCGCTGATGGTTGAGAATAAAATAGGCTCTTCTGAGTTCCCCACGCAGTTGGTATAATAAATCAAGATCTGGACCCGACTCCATCCCACTTTGCGGGAGAGAAGAACCCCGTTGAGCAAGTAAGCTAGCATAATGCTGCGGAATGGTGCGATCACCTAAGTGCCCAAACCAACCGCAGCTATCGGCTCCCCAGCGAAGCCGAGTGGGAATATGCCTGTCGTGCCGAAACCAAAACCCAGTTCCACTTTGGCGAGACGATCAACACGGATGTGGCCAACTATCGGGGTCGAAATTGGGAAATTGGAGACACCACCTATCCGGGAGCCTATGGGGATGGTCCCTATGGGGAATTTCGAGGGAAGACAACCCCCGTGGATTATTTCAATGCTGCCAATCGCTTTGGCCTGTGCGAAATGCATGGCAACGTCTGGGAATGGTGTCAAGACACCTGGCATAAGACTTACGAGGGCGCACCGACGGATGGGAGCGCCTGGGTTGATCATGATAATGATTCTCGTCGTGTCCTGCGCGGGGGTTCCTGGTTCAACTTTCCTGCGTTTTGCCGTTCTGCGAATCGCATCAGTTATGTTCCGGGCGTGCAGTTCTTCAACCCCTTCGGTTTTCGGGTTGTCTGTGCCGTGCCGAGGCTCCTCTAACCCTTTACCCTTCTTTACCCTCTTACCCTTTGCCCGCCCCATAGACCGTTGAAAATTTTCTAAGATGGATCTATTAAAGGGGGTTCATTTTTAAACTGGCTAATGGTGATTCAATGATTCCATCCCCATTGATGAGGAATTAATTGCGTACAGCTACTTAGTGTTTTTCTATAAAGGATTAAAGTGCCGATGATTTCAGATGAGTTGGGAATTGAGTTGCATGATCGTTGGACAAGAGGCCAACCTCTAACTGCGGAGGAACAGTTGCAGCTAGAGGGATGGTATCGGCTACGAGATGCGGCTGAAAATGAACAATTGAGTCAGGTTTTATCGTCTGCTGAGGGTTCAGAGTTACAAACGCAGATAGAAATGGCGCTGACTCGTTTGACAACAACGATTCAACGAGTGCAGCAAGTCACGACAGAAAATGAAGTTATACGGAAGGAGATTTCGTTGTTGCAGCATCAATTGACAATGCCTAAGTCGGCATGAGTATGTCGTCAGATCTGCGTCAAAAACTGAGAGAAAGGGCGAGATTTGCTTGTGAGTTTTGCGGGGTTTTGGAAACTGATGTGGGTGGTCTATTGACAACCGATCATTTTCAGCCTCGGTCGAAGGGTGGCAGTGACAGCTTGGACAATTTGATTTATTGCTGTGCAAATTGCAATCAGTATAAGCAGGATTATTACCCAAGCAACGATTCTGAGCCACGTCTTTGGAACCCTCGTGAAGAGTCTGCCTCCGAGCATTTTGTGGAATTAGACGATGGCCAGATTGCAGCGATTAGTCCAATTGGAGAGTTTACAATTCGGCGGTTACGTTTAAATCGCATGCCGTTGGTAGAATATCGGAAGCAGCGACGACAGCGCGAGGAGGAAATGCGTTTGTTAGCCCGATATCAAAACTCAGTACAGCTTTTGTCTGAGGTCAATGTGCAACTTTCAGAATTGCTTGTAGAGCAACAAAAATTACTTCAAGAGCAACGGAAACTATTGCAAGTT
>JBAVRC010000381.1:0-4231 GCA_049694615.1 Thermosynechococcaceae cyanobacterium
TTTGGATATAGATGCCCTCGCGGAACTTGCGAATATCATAGGCCAGACGCCGCTTGCCGCGATGCTGGATTTCAAGGTCGTCTGCGCCTTGATCTTTAAGGAGGGTTTGGTATTTGGTAATCGCTTGATCGACCGACTCCTCGCCCATATCGGGACGGAGAATGTAGATCGTTTCATAAGTGGTCATAGTGTGCAAAATCCTTATGGACAAAATGGCTTCCGTATTTCCGTTGCATGATTGGGTTGCCGATGAGACGGACCCCATTCACAGGAAGCGGAAGCAAGGCTTTACAATTCTAGATCAGTCGATGTGCAATATTCCATGGTCCAACGATTTGTACGCGTTCAAACCCCGGATGGCCTGTGCTATTACGGGCTGTTGCAGATTAACCGTTCGGTTGAGGTGCTCAATGGACCGCCCTGGCAAGGCGGCGGATTGACGAATCTCCTGTTAGAGGCAGATGGCTATGAGCTGCTGGCCCCTTGCCAGCCCTCAAAAATTATTGGGGTGGGGCGTAACTATGCTGCCCATGCTGCCGAAATGGATGCACCGCTCCCGACCGAACCGTTGTTGTTCCTCAAGCCCTCCACGGCGATCCTTGGACCTGAGCAAACCATTGACTATCCGGCCCAATCCCATCAAGTGGAATATGAGGGCGAATTGGCATTGGTCATCGGCCAAGTGTGTCGAGACTGCCCTGAAGAGGAAGCTCATCGCTATATTTGGGGCTATACCATCGCCAATGACATGACGGCTCGCGATCTCCAACGCTCGGATGCCCAATGGACTAGAGCCAAGGGCTTTGATGGATTCTGCCCCCTAGGCCCTTGGATTGTGCGAGATCTAAACCACACCGCCGTCTTGCAAACGTTCCTCAATGAAGATTCCACGCCGCGCCAGTCCACGAACTTGAATACAATGATTTTTGGACCAGATCGTTTGGTGGCTTACATCAGCCAAACGATGACCTTACTGCCGGGGGATGTCATTTTAACCGGAACCCCAGCCGGAGTGGGCCCCCTACAACAGGGCGATCGCATTGCCGTCCAAATTGAGGGGATTGGTACCCTGGTGAATTGGATGGGCGGTCTTGCCAAACCATCGGAGAGCGATCGCCACATCCCTCCAACCGTGGTTTAACGCACCTGCATGTAAACCGCCTCGGACAGCGTAGGAATTTCGGCATACAATCCCCGCAAAGACTGCACCACTGAAAACCCAACGATGGCAATCACACCCAAGAAAACAAAATTCGAGAGGGACGTTGCCACAAAATCAATCCCGTTCATTTTGCCCAAAATCGGCAGAATCAAGCTGACAATGACCAGCATGATATCTACCAACAAGGCTTGCATGGCATTAAACCGAATAAAGTGCGGAATCCGTTCGTTGCGAACCACACCGAAAAATAGCCCCAGGAAAATAATTAAACTGGCCAAAGGGAGGCTGTAGAGGTAGAGCAGCGGCAGCAACGGAAGCAATAAAACCTGTAACGCCGGAAAGACGTTAAAAAACGATTTGGCAAAAAACAACCCATGAAGTAAGGGCAAAAGATAGGGCAAACTGGCAAACACTCGATCTCTAACTGTTGTTGAACCGCGCCACGTCATGTCTGACTCCTTCCGCTGGAAATAGATTGGACCTACAAAATGCCTTGTTGACTATGTTAGTCCTTGTTAGTCTTTTACATCGGCGAGCCGAAATCCCATCGTGCAACGAAACTGTCGGGGACTTTGACGATAATCGCCGGGACTGTGGCCCTCTTCAATCATTTGGCCACAGCGGAGCCGCCCCTGTTGCCAACGGGGAAGACCATGATGGTCAGCCAATAGGCAATTGTGGCAAACAGTTTGGGGAGACAGCAGGTGGTCTTCAGTCATCACAATGAGCATCACGCATCTCTCCAGATGGCAATGGTCCACCTCATTCTACTGTCAATCCCATCCCATCTTCCAGGGGCCTGCTCGCAATTGACCGATCAATTAGGCAAAGTTATGAAATTCAAAATCATAAATGTAAAGTTTTATAAATTAACTTTTGTGTACGCGGCTACAGTATGATCGATGGGCGAGGAATTCTATGACAAGCCGCTGTCGCGCCTGGGAACGCGCAGAATGGCGTCCTCCACCTTGATATACAACATGACTGAGTTTTTATTTCGAGCCGACTCAAACCAGAGTCGGCTTTTTTATACCTATTTTTGATGTCGTAGCAGATGAATCAAGGCAACGAGCGCCGTTTGATATTGGCGATCGCTGGTATCCAGGGTAGGGGCTTCCCCGTTCGTTTCGACCGCGATATCGGGTTTAATGCCTAAATGGTGAATGTTGTTGCCCTTGGGGGTCAGGTATTTAGCCACGGTCACTAATAGGCCGGAGTTATCGTTCAAGGGTTCAAAGGATTGCACCAACCCTTTACCGAAGGTGACGGTTCCCACCAAAACCGCCCGTTTGTTGTCCTGTAATGCCGCTGCCAATACTTCGCTGGCGCTGGCGGACTGATGATCGACCAGGACCACGAGGGGTTTTGTAGTCAGATTTTGGTGATGGGCAGCAATGGTTTCCGTGGGTTTGTCCCGTTCTTGGACCGAGACGATGGTGCCTTGAGGCAGCCACATCTGGGCGATCGCAATTCCGGCATCCAAAATACCGCCCGGATTGCCCCGCAAATCGAGCAGATATCCAGTCATCTTTTGGGTCTCTAGGCTTTTAATGGCCCGTTGCATGGTATCGGGGGACTTGCTGGTAAAGACGGGTAGACGGATATAGCCGACTTTGCCCACAGGGGTATCTAGGGTTCGATAGGTTAAGGGATTGAGGTTGATATGCTCTCGCACGAGGTCGTAGGTCAGGTTCTGCTGACCCCGCCGGATCTGAACCGAGATTTTGCTGCCCACTGGACCGATGAGGTAGGGGGTTGCTTTAGCTGGATCGATGCGAGGGGTAGGGGTGCCGTTCAGGCTGGCAACCACATCTTGGGGTTTGAGTCCGGCATTGGCTGCTGGGGACTCGGCAAAGGTGTTTTCCACAATCCATTCGCGGGTTGTCCCATCTAGACGAACGGTGAGTCCCACCCCGACAAAGTCTCCTGAGACCTGCTGGGTTAGGTCTTGCAGGGCCTCCGGCGGCAGGAAACGGGTGTAGGGATCGTCCAAAGTGGCCAACATCTCGGCGATCGCCTGATAGGCAGCCGTTTTGGAACTGTAGTTGTTGTCCAGATAGCGCGATCGCAGTTTCTGCCAATCTTGGTGGTTGAAGGTGCGATCGACATAGTCCCGCTGGACAATCTGCCAAGCTTGATCTACTAAGGCTTTGGGGCTGTCCTGAAAGGTGGCGCGACTGATGGCGACCGGAGCCTGAGACGCGATCAGGCTCAAAAGGCATCCCATGCCGGAGACCCCAATCCAGGTCCAAGGATGCCGCCGTCTGGCTAAACCCGTCCCCTTTGGTCTGGGAAGGCTAAGATGGATCAATGAAGGGCTGTTGTGCCATTTACGATTACGCATGGGCATGATTGGGTCAAACCTGGGTCTTATCAATATGGGGGTGCGATCGCGCATGTTTTCATCTGTCCTGCACCAATCAACACCCCACAGTGCTCGCAACTTATACTAAACTAGGCGTCAAGTTAACGGCGACTCGCTACAACGAATTGAAAACCCCATTTGGGGCGGCTGAGAGACTTTGTTTTGGAGAGGCACTGTAGTATGCTACACCGCAAGATTTATCAGCTTTTTAGTGAA
This sequence comes from Thermosynechococcaceae cyanobacterium, assembly GCA_049694615.1. Lineage (GTDB taxonomy): Bacteria > Cyanobacteriota > Cyanobacteriia > Thermosynechococcales > Thermosynechococcaceae > JAAURS01. The sequence goes on from JBAVRC010000381.1 coordinate 3,744, forward strand.
GGACAAGAAGTGTGGGTTTTCTTGCGGGACCAGCAGCGCTGGTTAGAACGGGCGCGGATCATTGATATGGAAGGCGACCTGGTGACGCTGCGCTATGAAACCGATGAAGAGGATGAGGTTTGTTCCTGGGAAGAAATGGTGCGGCTGGAAAGTATTGGTGCCGTGACCCGCAAGTTGGCTTCGGTGCCTAGGGGCGATGTGGAACCGTTGGTGTCTGACGATTGCCCGGAAGCGGAGCAGTTGCCTAAGCCCTATCCTGAAGCGAATCACGATTAAAGGGGCGATCGCGGCATCCGCGAGATGTCAGCGATCCCCAAAGCACAGAGAATCCTGTCCTCCAACATTCTGGTCTATGTCGCCAAACATTATCGGGCGATCGCGGATCTAGCAATGCTTCAGCTTATCAATGGTTAGATACCGACCATCGCGACCTCGCAGGCTATCAATCAGTGGCTCGACACCGAAGCGCAAATTAACCAACTCATCGC